>JALSNH010000229.1 GCA_026987085.1 Aquificota bacterium
TTAAAAGTTTTTTATATTTTTTTTCTATATCCTGAAAAAATATTTTAGCTTTTTCTATCGAAAAGTCTAACCCTTTTTTAGCAAAATAGGAAGCAATCCATTCAGCTGCTCCCATCATTTTGCAAAAACAATTTTAATTAACTCCTCAAAGTGTTTTCCTCTATCCTCATATCCCTTATATTGGTCAAATGAAGCCGAACCGGGAGAGAATAAAACTATATTTCCCTCCTTTAAATGTTTTCTCAAAACTTCAAAAGCTTCATTTAATGTTTCTACAGAAAAAATAGGAACAACCTCTTTAAAGGTTTCGAAAAGTTTCTTTCTATTTTCTCCAAAGGCTATTGCAAGTTTTACCTTTTTCCTAAAGAGGTCTTTTAAGTAAGAAAAATCCGCACCTTTATCTTGACCGCCAAAAATTAAAACCACTTTTTGGTCAAAGCTTTCCAAAGCCGCCTTTAGTGAGTTGGGGGTTGTTGATTTACTATCGTTGTAAAAATCGATACCCTGAAACCTTCCAAGGTATTGGAGCCTGTAAGGTAAACCTTTAAAGGTATAAACAACTTTTTTTATAACCTCGGAAGGAACACCATAAATCCTTCCTATTGCCGAGGCTACAGCGGCATTCCATACATTGTGGGTTCCTTTTATCTTTAGTTTCTGTATCTCAAACAGTTTTTCTTTTCTAAATAAAACCCAACCGTCGGATGAGATTTTTATATCACTCTGAAAGGTTCCAAAGAGAATTTTTTTCGCTTTTGTAGGAGTGTTTAAAACTTTTTCATCGGTAGTGTTTAATATTGCGAAATCTTCCTCTTTTTGGTTTTGAAATATACGGTATTTACCCAAAAGGTAATCATTTATATCTTTGTGCCAATTTAGGTGGTCTTCGGAAAAGTTTAAAAAAACTCCAATTTGAGGTCGAAAAGTTTTCAGGGTATACCCTTGAAAGGAAGACACCTCTAAAACTGCAACTCCGGAAGGATTTTTAAGAACTATCTCTGAAAAGGGAGTTCCTATATTTCCACCTTCAAAGACCTGCGGAAGGTATTCTTTCAGTATTAGGTAGGTTAATCTAGTGGTGGTGCTTTTGCCATCGGTTCCTGTAATGGCGATTATTTCACCTTTCCAAAACCTGTAGGCGAGCTCGGTTTCTCCTATAAGCTCCTTTTTTAGGTCTTTTGAAAGTTTAAAAACCTCGTGGTGTGGAGGTATTCCAGGAGAAACTACTACCGTAGTAGCCTTTTTTAAAAGTTCCCTCCAATTGGGAGTTTTATCGTCAACCAACCAAAAAGGGAGATTTTTCTTTTTTAAAAGCCTAGCTGCAGCCCGCCCGCTTTTCCCTTTTCCAAAAATGAGAAACATTAAAAGGAAAGGTTAAGGTCTTTCGAGGGAAGCTATATCGTCTAAAGAAGCATTTAGAACTTTCACATTCTCAAAGCCCTTGGTTCTCAAAAAGGCGTAGGCCAGACCTGCCCTAATTTTTCCAGGGCAGAATACCGCAATCATTTTGTCTTTGGGAAGTTCGGTATAACGGTCGGGTAGTTGATTTAAAGGTATATGAATCGAAGGGCCTATTTTAACGAGGTCGGCCTCCTCTTGGGAACGAACATCTAAAATTATCGCTTCTCCTTTTTTCCAAGCTTCATAGAAATTAGCAGCGTTTACCTTAAGTTGGCTGGCCAAAAATTCACGGGTTTTTTGCCTGAGAATATCATCTAGTGTTAGCGCCATTTTTCCCTCCCGGTTAAGTTATTTACTGCTTACTAAATCTACAAAAGAAGGAAAAATTCTTTTAAACCTTGAAATGTCAATTTTTATCTTGCAAACCTCCATAGGTGGCCGAAAAAGGTAAATATGTCCTTTACGGCGTAAACCCTCGGTATTAGGAACCTATCGGTGGAGCTTTTTACCTTTCCTTTTTCCACCGTAAAGGCGAACTTGTAATACTTTGGAACCAATTTTAGAAGTTTTTCGGAATAGTGCCCCCAAGGGTAGGAAAAGTTGTCTATTTCCACATTGAGGTTCCTTTCTAAGATATCCTTTGAAAGGGATAAATCCTTTTCAACTCTTTTTGCGTATTCTTCAACGTCCTCAAACTTTAAAGGTTTAGGAAAGTTTTTTTCAATTTCCTTTTTAAGTTCCTTTTTCCAATTTCCCTTTTTGGGAAATTTTCGGCAAAGTTCCAGAAGCTCCCGTTTAACAGTTCCTACCGGAGCGGTAAGGTCGCTTTTCATCTTAAAAATAGGAAATCCCGCCTCCGGCGGGCTATAAATTTTCCAAAGGCTATATATACGGTTTATGTTTTTTTCATCTACAAAATCCTCTAAAGTATTTGAGATAAAGCCTTGGGTGTGGGCTATTCCGTGCGAACCGTAGCTAAATACATCTTTCATAAGATTAAGTTCTTCCCACGATAGGAACTCTTCACTCTCACCCTTTAAAAGGAACTCCTTTTGAGCTTCCCACATAGGTTTTGGTTTAAAGAGACCGTTGAAAGGAACTTTTCCATTCCAATAATCAACTAAAGTCGGTCTCACCAAAGGTTTATCCAATATCCTCGAAGAGGTTATAAACAGGTGAGCTTTAAGTTGGTATTTTTTTAAAAGAGGGTAGGCGTAGACAAAGTTATCGACATAACCGTCATCAAAAGTCAAAAAAACCGCCCTTTTTTTAGGCTTGTAATCTCCGCTAAGAAAGGCTTTAAACCTTTCCCAATCGAGGACTTCAAAAAAGTTTTTAAAGACCTTTAGGTGGATTTCGAACAGACCCAACCCTATATCGTGTTCCTTTTTAGGTAAAATCCTGTGATAGGTATAAACAAAAACGGGAGGTTCCATTTAAAGGTCAATTATCCCTTCCTAACACCGAAGGTGAAAAATAAGGGTTCACCAAAGCTATAGACTTCTTTGGATTTTCATCCTATAGATGAAGATGGTAAAAATAACAAAGGAGCTTGACGCTCTTGAGCGTAATCTTTATCTTTTTCTCTCTTTATCATCTATTTGAGCGGCTACCAAATTTCCTTTAACTTTTCGAGGTCTTCCAACTTTTCTACATTTAGTGTTTTAACATCTTCCACCGTTTGGGATATTAATTTGGATAGGACATTTTTAGGGCCTATCTCTATAAAAGTATCTACACCTTCGGAGGTCATAAATTTGACGCTTTCCACCCAACGGACGGGATTAAATAGTTGCAAATAGAGGTTTTCTTTAATCTCTTCTGCCTCCGTGTGGGGTTTGGCATCATAATTTTGAACTACCGGAGTTCTCGCATTTTTAAAGGAAACCTGTTGGAGTTCTTCTTTAAATCTTTCCGCCGCTTCCTTCATAAGGGAGCTGTGGGAAGGCACCGATACCTTTAAAGGTATAGCTTTTATCTTTTTACTTTTCGCTAAGCGAACCAGCTTTTTTACCGCGTCGGCTTCGCCGGCCACAACGGTTTGTATAGGTGAATTGAAATTAACAGGTTCCACTATTCCATCAACCTCTTCGCAAAGCTTTTTTACCTCTTCCGGAGGTATTCCTATAACGGCCGCCATTCCACCTTTGCCTTCTGGAACGGCGTTTTGCATATATTCGGCCCTCTTTCTAACCAGCCTTACAGCATCTTCAAATTCCAAAACATCTGCCGCCAAAAGGGCGGAATACTCACCCAAGGAGTGGCCTGCAACAAATTTTGCCTCCAAATCTGGATATTGCTCCTTTAAGACGCTGTAGATAGCATAGCTCACAGTCAAAATTGCCGGTTGGGTATTTACAGTTCGATTGAGTTCGTTGCTATCTTCAAAAATTACCTTTGTAAGGTCGAAATTTAAAGCTTCGTTTGCCCTTTCAAAAATTTCCTTAGCGGTAGGGTAGTTTTCGTAAAAATCCCTTCCCATTTCTGCATATTGAGAACCTTGACCTGGAAAAACTAAAGCTAAACCCATAAAAGGTTATTTTTAAACGGAACTTTAAAAGGAAGCTTTTAACTTTAAATTCCAATGGAAGGTAAAAAGAAAATAATCGTCCTCCTTTCGGGGGGAATGGATAGCTCCACCCTACTGTGGTTGGCTAAAAAGGAATTCGATGAGGTTTATGCAATTTCCTTCGACTACGGTCAAAGGCACAAAGTAGAACTCAAATACGCAAAAGAGATAGCCCAGCTTGCAGGTGTAAAAAAACATTTCATAGTTCAAATACCCCACTATAGGGAGATTAAAGGGAGTGCCCTTATAGATGAAACTGTGGAAGTTCCAAGCGGTGAATACCCGGAAAATGAACCGCCTATAACGACGGTTCCGATGAGGAATTTAACCTTTCTATCGATAGCTTCAGCCTTTGCCGACGCCTACGAAATCCCCTATATAGGAATAGGAGTTCACGCCCTCGATGTGCCCTATCCCGATTGTCGACCGGAGTTTATAGCCGCCGCCGAAGCGGCCATAAATGCAGGTTCGGTTTATGTAGCAAAAACCAAAAATAGGATGCATATATATGCTCCATTCCTGGGAATGAGTAAAACCGATATCGCCCTTTTGGGGTTAAAGTTAGGTGTTCCTTACGAGAAAACTTACTCCTGCTACAAAGGAACCGAACCTCCCTGCGGAGAATGTCCTACCTGTATCCAAAGGGAGGAGGCTTTAAGGGAAGCTAAAAAACTTTTAAAGGAAGGGGGCTAAGACAATTCCAAATGCATCTTGTAAGCCTTTACGGTATTTAAAAGCAGAGCGGTAACGGTCATAGGGCCCACCCCTCCCGGAACGGGAGTTATATAAGAGGCCTTTTCCTTTACCCTTTCAAAATCGACATCGCCCACTATCTTGCCATCTTTTTTAGAAATACCAACATCTATAACAATTGCCCCCTCTTTGACCATATCCTCCTTAATGAGGTGAGCCACCCCGGTGGCGGAAACCAGTATGTCGGCATTTAAAGTGTGCTTTTTAAGGTCCTTTGTATAGATATGGCAAACCGTAATGGTGGCGTCCATATTGAGCATTAGAACCGATAAAGGTTTTCCTACTATATAACCCGCCCCTACAATGGTTGTATCTTTACCCTTTACGTCTATCCCATAGTGGTCAAGAAGAATTTTTATCCCCAACGGGGTGCAGGGAACAAATCCACTATCGAGGTTGGCTATAAGCTTTCCCATATTTTCGGGGTGAAAACCGTCCACATCCTTATCGGGAGCGATAGTTTCTATCACCTTTTGCGGGTTTATATGTTTAGGAAGCGGAAGCTGGACCAAAATACCATCTACTTCGGGGTCTTCATTTAACTCTCTAACCAGATTGAGGAGTTTCTCTTCCGAGGTATCCTCCGGTAGGTGGTAAAAGAGCGACTTTATACCCACCTGTTGGCAGGCTTTACGCTTGTTATTTACGTAAACCTGGCTGGCTGGGTCATCTCCCACAAGGATAACCGCCAAAGCGGGTTCCCTGTAGCCTTTGCTTTTATATTCCCCTATCTCTTTTTTTAGCTTTTCCCTGTAAATCTTGGAAACTTCCCTTCCGTCGAGAATTGTGGCCATTAACCTTTCAATTTTCAACAAAAAATAGAGCCCTTCGGGATTAAACTTTAAAGCTTTGATGGAAAAAATCAGAGTTGCATTGCTTCTAAGCGGTTTTGAAGGCTTTGGAGAATTTCATATTATTGAAAGCCTCAAAGAATACCTTCCCGATGAGAGATTCGAATTTAAAACCTTCGCGGTGGACCCTCAAAATCCGGCCAAAACTGTAAAGGAGATAGAGGAATACCGCCCCCTTTTTACTATGGATTTCAACACCAAAGCCATCATTTGGGGTGAGAAAGACAACGAAAAGAGACCTTTGCAGGATATTTTAGGAACCCTCCACTTTACGATATTTACCGAAGACCCCCTCTTTTTTGGAGATAACGTTTTAAATCTCCGCCAAAGCACAAATACGGTCTTTTTAATTACCGACCTTAGGTACGGCCAATTTTTGGGCTCTTTAGGGTTTCCCAATATCTACTATTTCACCCCCTGTGTAAATCTAAGACTTATTCCCAAGGTGGAGGAAAAGGATATCAACCTAACCTTTATAGGTGATGCGGTCGACCCCAACTTTATCGTTGAAGCGTGGAACCAACAGATGGACCCGGCTATAAGGGACTTTGGTATCGAGGTAGGCGAATTTTGCTTTAGAAATCCCGAAATTACCCCCCTATTTGCGGTTGACTACATACTCCCCCTTATGAATCCCCAATTTCAGGAAACCTTTAACAAATTCCGTCAAGAGAATCCCAATCTCTACTTTGCTTGGCTTGCCCAGGTATCGCTCTATACCACCACCCGCAGAAACTGGTTTATTTTGGGATTTTTGGAAG
>JALSNH010000230.1 GCA_026987085.1 Aquificota bacterium
TCTATAAATCCCGAACTTCAGTTGGTAGATTTAAGCCACGAGGTGGAACCTTTTAATGTTTTGGAAGGGGCTCTCCTTTTGAAGGCGCACTATAAATATTTTCCAAAAGGGAGTATATTTGTTGCTGTTGTAGATCCCGGTGTGGGAACTAAAAGAAAACCTATAGCGGTAAAAACCAAAAACTACCTTTTTGTGGCTCCTATGAACGGGCTACTCGATTTGGTTTTAGAGGAAGAAAAGCCTCTAAAGGTGGTTGAAATTACCAATAAGCGCTACATGTTAAGATCGATTAACAATACCTTTCACGGGAGAGATATATTTACACCGGCGGCGGCCTATTTGAGTAGAGGTGTTCCGATAGAAAACCTTGGAAGGGAGGTTAAATACAGGAAACTTTTAAAGTTTCCTAAAGCTAGGAAATTATCCAAAAAGGTAGTGGGTGAAATTATCCATTTTGACCGTTTTGGGAATGCTATTACAAACATTCCCTGCGGGAGGTTTAGGTATTGCATTTTTAGAAACTGCAAAGGGAGATATGTAAAAGCGTTCCTCTACGGGGTTCCGCAAAAACCGAATTTCACCTGCGGGAGTTTCGGTTTTGTGGAGGTATTTATCCCTCAAGGGGATTTTAAAAATAGTTTTAAAGCCCGAAAAGGGGAGAAGGTTGTCTGTTTTCGTTAATACCCTAAAAGGTAATCGAGTTTTGCTTTCAATATTCCCCATTGGTAGATGGAGGCTTTGTAATCGGCCAAAGTTTCAAAGTAGAGAGCTTCTGCCTTTAGGAGGTCGTAAATATTCCCTTTACCGGTTAGGTATTTTTCCTTTTCCACCTTGTAGGCTTCTTTTGCAAACTTTAGCCTACTTTTGGTTGCTTTTATAACTTCCAATTGGGCGTTTAAATTCTCGATCAACGAGCGGAAATTTTCCAAAATTTGGTTGTAGGTTTCCCTTAAAAGTTCTTTAATTTTTCTATCCTCTGCAGCGGCCTGATGGTATTTAAAAAATCTCCTACCAAAATCTATTAGCGGAAGGGTAATTTGTAAAGAGTAGCTCCAATCATGGTCTTTCTTACCGGCATAACTGTGGGTGTAATTTCTATAAATAAAATCTACTTTTGGGGAAAAAGCTGATAATGCAGCCCTTTTATGGTAATTGGTTACCTCTTTTTCCTGTTTAAAGATTTTAAGATCCGGATTTTGAGATATTAATATTGCTATAAGCTTTTTTCCATTTAGATATTTAGGGTGTATATCAACTTTTGTGGGAAGCGACGGTAATTTTTCTACATTAAGAAGAGTTTTTAGTTGCTCCTTAGCTGTTTTAAGCTTAGCTTTAGTTGTGGCTATTTTTGCTCTGATACCTTGAAGTTCCGCCCTTACTTGGAGGTAATCCACCAGCGAGCGTTTGCCGAGCCGGTAGGCGTTTTTCACTATATCGGAAAGTTCTTTAACAGCTTTTTCTCTTTCCCGAAGGGCTTTTAATCTACTTTCAAATATTAAATAATTAAAGAAAGCTTCGGCAACTTTGCTTTTTAAAACTGAGATGAGCTTTTCATATTTAACCCATTCAACATAACTTTGTTTCTTTTTAGCCAGAATTAAAAATAGTTGTTGACACCCGTCAAAGATTCTAACCTTATATTGAAAACCGTAAAATCTTTCCTGTTTATCCCTAACAACTGTCGAATCAGGTGAAACTCCAACTACTCTTTGATTTTTATATTGGTTATATATCCAAAATAGGTCTATTTCGCCGAACCTTTGGGCAATTTGGGAGTAAAAGTCGTTTTTACTGGCCAGATATGAATATTTTTGAGCTTTGAGTTGGGGGTTATTTTTTATCGCTATTTCTTGAGCCTCCTTAAGAGTAAGGGAAAATGAGGAGACCGTAAAAAGGAAAGGTAAAAGATATTTAAGCTGCATTGGGTTTACCTCCAAATTTAGCCATCAAACGGTGGAAAACAAAGTAGAAAATAGGCACATAAACGAGGGTTAAAAAGGTTCCCACCAAAAGTCCACCTATTGCAACCCACGAAAGGGGAGCAAGCCTTTCAAGACCTATCGCCTTTTGGAGGGCTATGGGAATAAGTCCCGCTATGGTTGCGAGGGCTGTCATTAAAACCGGTCTTGTTCTTACCCTCACCGCCTCAACGAGAGCTTTGCCAAGGTCTCCGTAAAGTTGGTAGTATTGCCGTGCAAAGTCTATAAGGAGTATCGCATTTCTAACGATAATTCCTGAAACGAGAATGAGTCCCATCATTGCGGGTGCACAGCGGTGTTGGTTTCCAAAAAGTAAAAACCACATACTACCCATAGCGGCCAAGGGGATTGATAAAACTATAGTGAATGGATCGACTACCGATTCAAAAGCCACTACCAAAACAAAGTAAGCAAAAATAGCACCTTCAAGAAAGGCTAGGGCCATTTTGGTAAGGGCCTCTTTCATTGTACCTATTTCACCCTTGTCCGCTATCGAAATGTTGGGAGGCAAATGCTCGGCAAATTTTGTATTTATTTTGTGGGCCTGCATTATTACCAAAGAGGAGGGGGCGGTATCCTTTTGAACCATTACATCTAAGGAGTATTTGAGATCCTCCCTCGTAATAATGGGTGGCTTGGGGTTTATTTCGAGCTTTCCGAGGACGCTCAAAGGAACCAAACCTCTCTTTGTTTGTATCGGTAAATCCTTTAAATCGCTCAAATTGGAACGGTCGTTGGGTGAAAGTTGAACCACTACAGGTAGGGGTGTTTCGTTGGGAACTACGAAGGTTGAGGAAACCTTTCCATTAATAGCGGTTGCTATTTGCCTTGCCACCTCTAAAGGAGTAGTTCCGTAGTAGAGCATCTCCGAACGGTCGGGAATAAATCTAACTTCCAAACTATCGGGAACCCACGAAAGCATAACCGATGAGGCGCCTTTTATGTTGTGGTAAAGGTAAAAGAGTTTTTCTCCGTAAGGGAAAAGCTCTCTGTAATCATCCGATAAGAGGACACTATCCACCGTTGCCTTAATGGAGGACAGCGGTGTGGCACCTTGGGCTACCAGCGAAACCTGTTTGACACCCTCTATAGCGGAGATTTTTTTCATTAAACGGTGTTCGATATCCCAAATGGTTTCTTTCCGTTTAAAGCGGTCAACGTAGGTTAAAACTGCAATACCCGTTTGAAGACTCCCACCTCCGCCAATTGTAATAACACCCGGTTCGGTTCCGAAGGCTACATAGTACCTCTTAAGTTTGTGATACTTTTTCTCGTCCTCCAATATTTGGTTAATCTTTTTTGCTATTTTCTCCACTTGGTGATAAGAAAGGTTGGAATCCAACTGAATAACACCGGTTAAAACGCCGGTATCCATTGGGGGCATCGTATCCTTTCCCAAAACTGGAACAACCAAGCGGGCGGAAAGGACAAACATAAGCATTATGGCGACCATATAGAGTGGAATAACCTTCGGTCGGTTAACAAAATTTTGAACCAAAGCCACATAGAGGTTTCTAATAGGGTTTACAATAATTGGAATTACATATTTTTCCACCAAAAGGTCGAGCTTTGTAGGTTTGATTTCTCCTTTGCGGAAGATAAAAGCAGCAAAAAGCGGTAAAAGTGTAACCGAAACAAACCAAGAAACCCAAATTGCAATTATAAGTGTGGATATTAAAAAGAAGAAAACTTTACCAGCAAAACCTCCTACAAAGAAAAGGGGTAATAAAACTGCAGTAATAGCCAAAGAACCTGCGGCAACTGCGAACATAACCTCTTTTGTTCCGTTAATTACCGCCTCCTTAACGCTCTCCTTGGCTTGGGCTATATGGCGCTCTATGTTTTCCAAAATAACAACCGCATCGTCGGCGAGCATTGCGAGGGCAAGAATGAGACCGGTTTCCGAAACGATGTTAAATTCGAGGCCGAACAGTTTCATAACCCCTATGGAGGCGATATAGACCAACGGAATTGAGAAGATAACTCCCAAAGTGAGCCTGATGTTGGCCAAAAAGAGGAACATTACAATGAGGGTGTAAATAACAGCGTCCCTCAGAACCTCGAGCATATTGTAGAAGGAGGTTTCGGTTATACCCTTCATAGAATCGGCGATGGTTATCGAAAGTTCCGGATACTCCCTTTGGAGTTTTGGTAAAAGCTTTTCTACCTCATAAATGGTTTTTAAGTAGTCTCCATTTTCCAACCTTTGGATTGCTAAGGCTATAGCCTCCTTGCCGTTGGAGAAGAAAAAGCTTCTCGGGTCCGCATAGTCGACCTTTACGGTGGCAACATCTTTAACTTTCAAAGTAGGAGTGATATTCAGTTCCTCTATCTGGTGAACTTCATCGCTCCTTCCGAGGAGTTTAACGGTAATTTCATCGTGTTTCCCTACGAGGATACCGACCGGAATATTCCTATTGAAGGCGAGTATTACCTTTAAAACCTGCTCGGGGGTGAGATTATATTCTCTCAACCTGTTTTGGTCGAGGTTAATTCTTATCTCCTTTTGATAGCCGCCAAAAACGTCGACGTTCCTAACGTGGGGAAGTTTTAAAAGTTCGTCCTTAATTTGGTTTTCCGCAATCTCCCTAACGTCGGCCAAAGAGAGGGGGGAGCCCCTTTTGGGAGCAACCGCAAGCACTATAACGGGCGGCGTTGAACTGTCCTTTTTAAAAATTATCGGAGGTAAAGCCCCTTCGGGGAGGGAAACCTTTTTAATTTCGTTTATAACGTCCAAAGCTGCAACGTTAATATCCTTACCGTAGTTGAACTCCACATCTATGGAGGAGACCCCGTCCATGGAGGTTGAGGTAATTCTCCTTACGTGGGAGATGGTTTGTAGCCTCCTTTCTAAGGGGATTGTTATGTAAGTTGCTACGGTATCCGCATCGGCACCCGGATACTTGGTAATAACTACTATGTGGGGTCTTTCTATATCGGGAAACAACTTTTTGGGGAGCGTAAAATAACCTATCACTCCCAAAACGGCAAAGATTGAAAAAATTGCAAAAAAGAGGTATTTACGTCTAAAGACCAAATCGACAAAGGACATAGAGCGGTTATTCTAAACCCCCTGTTGGGGTCTCTTATTAATAATTGGTTTCCAAATGCGGATTTTCGTTATTTTCGACAATTGGAGTAAGGAAAACTTTATACCCGCGTGGGGTTTTTCCGCCTTGGTAGAAACCTCTAAAGGAGAAAGGCTACTATTCGATACCGGAAACTCGGGTAAGGTTTGGGAACATAATGCTAACCTTTTGGGTATCTCCTACGAAGATTTTGACCACCTCTTTTTGTCCCACTTTCATTGGGACCACATAGGGGCAGCTCTGGATATTGCCTACTTTTCGAGGAGAAAGAAACACTTTTTAACCACCGACGGTTTTTCAAAAGTTTTTATTTCCGAAATAGTGAACAACGGACATCAAGTTTCCCTTGTTAGGGAACCTTACCGATTTTCCGAAAATTTTATCTCCCTAGGTGCTATAAAAACCGGTGTAGGAAATCTCTATGAACATTCCCTCCTCGCTTTTGATGGAGACAATTACGTTCTTATAGTTGGCTGTTCTCACCCCGGTATAGTGAGAATTACCCGAAGGGCTATAGAATTAACCCGCAAAGCTCCGAAACTGATTATAGGGGGTTTTCACTTTTTGGATTTAGGAGAGATAGAGATGATAGCTACAGCGGAGGAACTTTTAGAACTCGGTGTTAGCTACGTTGCGCCCTGCCACTGCACCGGCGATAAGGGAAGAGAGATCTTTGCCTCCGTATTTGGAGATAGATACATAGAGGTGAAAGCGGGTTCCGTTTTGGAAATTTAAAGCTTGTAGTATCCACCTTCGAAGGTTATTTTTCCTTCCAATTCCAACTCCGTTAGTAGGTTGGTTAAATCTGTTTCCGACATTTGGGTTAGAGCCAACAGCTCATCGAAGGTTCTCGGTTTTTCTCTTAAATAACCCAAAATTGGATTGCCATTTTCATATTCCGACCCTTTTTCGGTTTCGGTTTTTACGACCTTTTTAAGTGTCTCACTATTCAAAAAACCTTTTGCGGGAGCGTTTAAAAGCTCCAACAATTGTAGAGGTTCTATTACCAGTCTACCTTTACAGGAGGCAATTAAATTAACGTTCCCCCGATAGTTGGTGTTGTGGGTGCAACCTAAATAGACAAATAGATTTCTTTCCAACTGTAGGGTATACTCGGCGGTTATTAAAGCCCCGCTCCTTTCGGGAGCCTCAACTATTAAGGTTCCAAAAGGTGATAGGGCGGCTATAAGAGCATTCCTTTTAGGAAAGCTCCACTTTGTAGCTCCAAAATTGGGTGGAAATTGGGATATTAAAAAACCCTCCTTTTGCAAAACCTCGTTAAAAAGTTTTTCGCCCCTTTTTAGGGCGGTTAAAATACCCTCTCCCAAAACAACGGCAGTTCTACCACCGACGGAAAGGGCACCTTCGTGGGCCACCCTATCTATTCCGTAGGCACCTCCCGAAACTATCAAAAAACCTTTCTCCGACAAACTGCGGGCAAACTCAAAAGCCTTCTTTCTACCTTCGGAGGATGCTTTTCTGGTTCCAACTATGGCAAAACCCCTTTCAAACTCAAACCTTCCAACGGTAAAAAGTAGAGCAATATCCTCCAAAAGGTTCAAAGCTTTGGGAAACCTATCGGAGTAAAAAGGAACTATCTGAACCCCGTAGCGGTTGAGGTCCTTTAGAACATCCTCAAGTTGTTTTTCACTCTCTTGCAACCTCTCGAGGAAGGTATTGAGCTTATCCCTTTTAAGGCTTCTTACTTCAAAAAACCGTTCGAGGAGCTCTTTTAAATTCCCTTCGAAGGTTCCCACAACCTTATAGAACTCTTTCAGAAATTTCGAGCCTACCCCCTTTGTTAGGTAGAGTTGTAAAAGATTTCTCTCTTTGCGGGTTATCTCACCGGCCATCCGCAACGCAAAACCTCCACCTTTACAGGAATAACTCCCTCTTTAATGCCCCCCAAAGCCCTCATAGTTTTTGGGTAAAGGTCAAAGTCTCTTCCCTTTACAAAAGGACCCCTATCGAGAACAATAGCTTTTACACTCTTTCCATTTTCCAAGTTGGTTATACGAACAAGGGTTCCGAATGGTAATTCTTTGTTTGCCAAACCGTAAAATTCTGGATTAAAAATTCTGCCTGACGCGGTATATTTTCCGCTTCCATCTCCGTATCCGTACCAAGATGCCAAACCTACTTTTACAACCCACGGACAATAAGGTTTATTTTTGCTATAACCGCAATGGATAACTTCTGCAACCACCCTATCCGCCTTTACCACCTTTTTATAGGTATAAGGCAAACACAAATCGTAAAAAGGAGAGTAGTAAACGGCCAACTTAAGGGTTTTACCACTGGGCAGAACTAACTTTAAAAGACTTCCATCCTGAACTTTGTCCGAAACGGGACGTCTAACATTACAAAATTGAACTTTAGCCACAAATTGTTCGACACATTTTGCTCTTTCTAAAGAAAAAGTATTTTGTTTAAAAATTCTCCCACAAGAGGTAAAAAGCAAGCAGGAAAAAACCAATGATAGCAAAAGGTTTTTAAACATTAACTACTATTGTGCTTCAATTCCACTAAGTGGGTATAAAACG
>JALSNH010000231.1 GCA_026987085.1 Aquificota bacterium
GCCGCCCGGTAGACCCCGGCCCGGCTGCCGCGCGGGGGCTCGACGGCCACGAGCAGGCCGCGCTCGAGCAGGGCACGCACGGCCCGGTGAGCCGAAGCGGTGGAGACACCCAGCGTGCGAGCCAGGCCCTCGACGTTATAACGGTCTTCTCCGTTTACAAGGATGTAAAACCAGACAAGTTTAGCGGTACAAGGAAGACCCTCGAATCGCTCCACGCGGTACACAGGCGGCCTCCCTGGAGGCTTCTTACCCATAATTGCATTTTACTTTTGACTGGTAGATAGGGGCAAGGCGCGACCCCGAGGGGCGAAGCTGGACGCGGCGGCGTGCACGGCGCGGGGGGCGAGCCCCGAGGGGTGGCCGCGCCGCCGGGGGTTACCCTGTCCGCGGCGACCCGCGCGGCGCGGCCGGCGGCGCGGCCAAGCGCCCGGGTGGAGGGGAGCCTCGCGCCGCGGGGGTGGCGGGCAAGGCGCCCCCGGCCCGCCGCCCCCCTCGCGGGGGCAGGCCGGGCCGGGGATCTCAGCGGCGCCGCACCCGCGAGAGCGGGCGGGGCGTGAAGCCCTCGTCGCGGACCGCTCCGGCCTCCTCCAGCTCCAGCCGATCGAAGTAGCCCAGCTCTTCCTCGAAACCGCGCACCAGGCCGAAGAAGAGGCGCTCGCCGTCGTACTCGATCGCGTACCACTCCCAGCCGCTCAGCGGGTGGAAGTAGCGGAGCCTGACCAGCGGGTCCGCCTCGCCCTCGGTGGCGTAGAACGGGGGCAGGGAGGAGAGGCTCACCGCCTCTCCTCCACCCCGGCTACCGCCTCCAGCGCCCGCAGCGCCTCGCGCTCGAGCCGCTCGGCGTAGCGGGCCATCTCGAAGTTGGCCTCGGCCACCCGGTAGACGGCGCGGGCCGAGCGCAACCCCTCCTCCTCGGCGCGGGTGCGCTCCAGCAGCTCAGCCTTGCGCTGGGCCTCGTTGCGCCCCTCCAGCCCCTCCAGGACCGCCCGGGCGCGGGCGTCCTCCAGGGCGTCGAGCGCCGCCTCGTAGGCCAGGCGGGCGTCGGTCATGGCGGCCACCGCCGCCACCAGCGCCCGCGCCTGCTCGCGGTAGCGCTCGAGCTGCTCCATGATGGCGTCTTTCACGCGCTCCTCCCCTCCAGGGAGGGCGGGCCGGAGCCCGCCTCTCCCCTATCCGAGCCCTTTCACCTCGTCCGACGCGAAGACCAGCAGCGCCAGAAACGCCAGCAGCGCGGGAAGCCAGCGGCGCCAGCGCATCAGCGGGCCTCCTCGAGGTACTCGGCGGCCTGCCCGCGGGCTCGCTCCAGGAACTCCCGCGCGCTCCCCTCGTAGTCCTCGGTGCTGGCGAAGAGGTGCGCGAGGATGGTGGCCTTGCTGACCTGCTCCAGGACGCGCTCGGCGAGAATCTGGGGGCCGTGCGAGCTGGCAAGCTCGCCCGCCGCCAGCCAGCCCTGGAGGGTGGCCAGGTCCTTGCGGGCCTCGGCCAGCGACCAGGCGGCTGACCAGAGCGCGTCCTCGAGGCCGATGGACGGGCTGGGGGCGGCCCGCTCCGCCCGCTCGGGGGTTTGGGGTTGGGTTGCTTTATACTTCTCCATGGTTCTCCTCTCTGGAAACCCGGGCGGGTACGGCTTGGCGGCTGGTGCCCCGCCCGTCTCCTAGTCAATTTTACCATACAAAATTCGCCTGCGTCAAGCTGAAAAGCGCGGCTTGGACGGGCTCGAGCCACCACCCGGGCACGCCCGCCAGGGGCAGCTTTTTCCAGCCGGAGCCGGCGGGGCGCGGCCCGCCCGCCAGCCAGACCGCCAGCCCGCCGGAGAGCGCCAGCCGCAGGGCCAGCGAGGAGCCGGGGCCGAGGGCGGGCGCCCCGCCCGCTGGCGGGAAGACCAGCAGCGCCAAGGCCCGGGAGAGGCCCAGCGGGGCCGAGCCCAGCACCACCGCGCGGGTGCGCCGGGCCAGCCGCGCCGCCGGAGGGCCGGAGAAGGCCGCTGCCCGCACCACCACGGCGCCGGGGCAGGCGGAGCGGACCGCCGCGTCCGCGCCTGGAGCGCAGCCGACCCGCACGGTGCCCCCGGCGGAGCGCACCAGCCGCACCACCGGCGCCACCGGCCAGGGGGAGCCGTGGCGCGAGCCGGCGAAGGCCACGACCCCGGAAAGCCTGCTAGGAATTGGCATACAATACCCCCTTTTTGAGCCCGCGCGTTTTCCCGCGCCGGGCGCGAGGCCCGCAGGGGCGGCGGGGTGGCCCGCAGGCAAGGCCCCGTGGCCCGCAGGGGCGTAGCGCAGCGGAGCGCCTTGCCGGAGGGCCGGGCCCCCGCCCGCACCATGGGGCCCGCCCGGCGCGGGAAGGCGAAACGAGTGCTCCTCTTTCCCCCCGCCCCTCCGGGGCGAGGCCGACGGGGAGGGGCGGGGGGTGCCGCCGCAGGCGGCGGGGGGTGGGGAGGGGGCGGGGGAGGCTGTGGCGAACAGGCTAGGCTGTGGGAGATGGACGAGTTCGCGAGGGCGCTCGCCCGCTACCGCGAGGAGGTTCTGGAGCGCCTGTACACCCTGACCGAGCACCGCTACGCCCAGATTGACCGCGAGGCCCTGGCGGGGCTTCCGCTCGAGGAGCAGCACAAGGCCATGTACGCCCAGGGAGCCATGGACGCGCTCGACCTGCTGCGGCACCTGGTGGAGATGGAGGTGCTCGAGCCAGGGAAGGTCGCTAGGGCGTAGGCGGGCCGGGGGCGCGGAGGGGCGAAGCTGGCCGCGGCGACCCGGGCGGCGCGGGAGCGAGCCCCGGAGCGCCCCGGAGGGGAGCTGGGGTGCGCGCCGCGGCGGGTGGCGGGCAAGGCGCGCCGGCGGCGAGGGCGGCCCCTGGCGGGGCCAGGCCGAGCCGCCGAGGGGTTCGCCGCTCGCGGGTCGCGGGTTATGTTACTGCATTGCTGCATTACTGCATTCAGTATTT
>JALSNH010000232.1 GCA_026987085.1 Aquificota bacterium
TCCACCGCTCAATGCGGTAAGGCAGGGCGCGCCGGCGCGGGCGCAGGTCTTTTTTCTTGTCGTCGTCGGGAGCGCCCTTAGAAGTCATTAACGTCACCACCTGCTTCTTGGTATTCCACTATACCCGTTCTAGACATTTACTATTCCCGCCGTTTTGATCGAAAATACCAACGCCGGGGCGAGGGCTATTGTGATGAGGTTAACGGCAACATGGCATAAAGAATTTGCGTACGGGAAACCGCTTATTAGTCAAATTAGTCAACGCTAGCGATAGTTATTGCCTTGTATGTCTTCTTCATCTCCATCAGCCAGTATGTAGAGCTACCAGTTAGTAGGCTTTATATACGATAGGCTGTCTTGAGGTTCTGGCGAGAATAAATTGCGATGGCTGTGGTAATGGGGGACAAAGACAATATCGGATGGAAGTAATCGTTGTAAAGGAGGACTGAGGGGAGTACCGAAAGATCTTCAGCCAGCAGCGCAAACCATTTAGCTAATACTTTTAGGGCTAGCGCGTATCTACTCCTGAGGTAATGGTTTACCCTTTCACCCCTATTCCAGGGTGTCTTTATATGCGCGTCAGTAGGAAATGGACGGTGGGTACCTTACTCTTTCTAGCACTCTCGCCGCCAGAGGACATCAATTTACCGGCAGCAAACTCTAGTGTCTAGAGTTTGCTAAGGTTTACCAAGGTTTAATCACTACTTTCTTTTCTATCCCAGCACCTAATTGCAAGTCTATTCAAAGCAAGCGGTCAATACTACTAACGACCACACGAAGGAGAGCGGTTGCATGTTTTCTAAAACACCGTTCACAAGCCCGAAGAGTGTTATAGCCGCAGCGGCCAACGAAACAGGTATTCTATTCTGTTTTTCTTTTTCTCACTAGCCACAGTTACTTTCCGTTCATTGTCGTAAATAATATATCGGGTCCTATCATGCTAATCGCTCGAATTTAAGATCTCAATTATCAGCTATTTAAGATTTAATGCACGAACGCTTCGCTTCGACAACATAGCTACTATACGAAATATCTATTGAATAAGTCGAGGTGCTGTTATGTGCAGAAATATGTATGTATAACTTGTATAATTATTATAAATATATGTTATAGACGCTATTGACTAAGGTGTTACTGTCTATAGGATTCGCTGCACATTTATCATCACGACGCAATGCATATATATTTTGTTACCCTTCTTTAGGATCCTTCTTTTTATATGTGTGATATATGTTTAATAGTATCTGAATTATCACTATAATTATCACTATAGCTATTATTGTGTATGATATATATAGTAGTATCGTAACACTGTATATTTGCCATACTATATAAAATACTGCGAAAGATAAATACCCTGTTGCCGCATATATATCTAGCTTATCTGAGTAGCAATCCTTTCTACTAACTATGCAAGGTATAACTAACGTTATAAGTGCGATTATTATGTTTCTATATATTATCTTTTTACTGTGTAAATCGCCTGTCGGCGATTTTACACCTATTGTTATTAACAATAGCCCCAGTATTATTTGAACATAGGCAATCCTGCGCATTTATACGATGCCTTTTTTTAACTAGTCTCATAGGGCTGCTCAAATCAGCCCTATGAGTTCCTATCTTATATATAACATTCATTCAAA
>JALSNH010000233.1 GCA_026987085.1 Aquificota bacterium
AGCGATTACGGCCTCCAAATAGGGGTATTTACCAACAACCTAAAAACGGCTTGGGAGTTTATAAAAGGAGCAGAAGTTGGAGGGGTAATAATTAACGATATTCCCACCTTTAGAGCGGATAATATGCCTTACGGTGGTGTTAAATATTCCGGTATAGGTAGAGAAGGGCCCAGGTTCGCGATTGAGGATTACACCGAAATAAAGGCGGTTGCTATGGATTTAAATTAATTGCCTCTTCCTTTTTAAATCTGACTTTCGATTGTCCAATCGAATGAAAACCTTAAGAGGTTTTGTTAAATATCCCCACCCCCTTTTGGAGGATCTCTACAAAGAGGCCCTTAAAGAGAAGTTCCCCGTAATAGAGCCGGAAATAGGGAATCTCCTTTATATGTTGGTAAAGACCGTAAAACCGCTGAGGGTGGTGGAATTTGGTAGCGGGTTTGGATATTCCGCCCTTTGGATTGCGTTGGCCTGTCCGAAAGATTGCCAAATTTTTTGTATCGACTACCAAGAAAAGAACCTCAATAGGGCTTTAAAACTTTTTGAACAATTTAAGGTTTCTCAAAACATTACCTACCTATTAGGAGATGCGGAGGTTGTTTTTTCCGATTTGAGGTTTAACGATGAAAGTTTAGACCTTGTTTTGTTCGACCATGAAAAGCAACGCTACAGCGAGAGTTTAGATTTGGTTTTACCAAAACTCAAAAGGGGTGGTTTTATAGTTGCGGACGACATTTTTTGGAAAGGGGAGGTATTCCAAAACCCGCCGAAGTCTGTAAAAGCCAAAGCTTTAAAGTTTTTCTTAGAGGAATTAAAACTTCGTAAGGATGTAGATTTTTCCCTTCTACCTTTAGGTGATGGAGTTGCAATTATCCGCAAAAGGTAGTTTTAAAATCGAAAATCCAAACGATGGAGAATGAAAATCTAAAACTTTTGGAGGAAAAGATTAAATATTGCTTCAAAGATATCTCCCTACTGGAAAGGGCCCTTACCCACATTTCCTATTCGAAGGAACAAAAACTCGGCTACAACTACGAAAGGCTCGAATTTTTGGGAGATAGTATCGTTAACTTTTTGCTGGTCGATTTGCTATTTGAAAAATTTAACCGCTTACCTTTAGGCAAATTGGCGCTAATAAAGGCCTACCTAATTTCGGAACAGTTCCTTTCCCGCCTTGCCCAAAAGTGGGAACTTCCCAAATTTATAAAGCTATCGCAAAACGAGGAAATTAAAGGTAGACGGAAGAGCGTTTCGGTTCACGCTGACGTTTTTGAAGCCGTTTGGGCTGCCATCTACATAGACAGCGGCCGCAGTATCGATTTTGTAAAAAGGCTTTTTAGATACCACTTTGAGAAGGATGTAATAAAAGCCATTACAGGGGGAGAGTTCTATACCGACTTTAAAACCCTTTTACAGGAAATTACCCAAAACCTCTTTAAGGAAAAACCTATCTACAAGCTCCTTAAAACGGAAGGTCCCGAACATAGCAAAACCTTTACGGTTGAATGCTCGGTAAAGGATTTTAAAACCACCGCCGAAGGTAAAACCAAAAAGGAGGCCGAACAAAGGGCGGCTAAAAAGATGATAGAGCTCCACTTTAAGGAGCAATTTGAAAAGAAAACTAACCTACCCAAGGAGA
>JALSNH010000234.1 GCA_026987085.1 Aquificota bacterium
CCCCGATGGATATCGAGTGGGCAAAGGACGGCCAGCTCAACCAACTGTTTGTAGTTCAGGCCCGTCCCGAAACTATTCATGCAAATAAAAACCCCAATATTGTTAAGGTTTACAAAATTAAGACCCCCGAAGAAGAGAGGAAGAAAAAAGTTCTCGTTACCGGTATAGCGGTCGGTGACAAAATTGGTGCCGGTAAGGTAAGGGTTCTCCACTCTCTGGAGGAGGCTAAGGACTTTAAAGAGGGTGAGGTTCTCGTAACCGATATTACCGACCCCGACTGGGAGCCTATTATGAAAAAGGCCTCCGCAATTGTTACCAACCGCGGAGGTAGAACCGCGCACGCCGCGATAGTTGCGAGGGAGCTCGGAATTCCCGCAGTTGTCGGAACCGGAAAGGCCACCGAGATTTTAAAAGATGGCCAAGAGGTTACCGTATCCTGCGCCGAGGGAGAGGTCGGCTACGTCTACGACGGTATCCTCGACTACGAGGTTGAGGAGGTCGACCTTACCAAAATAGAAAGGCCCAAGAGAACCAAAATTTTGGTCAACGTTGCAAACCCCAACACCGTATTTAGATACGCCTACCTGCCGGTGGACGGTGTAGGTTTGGCCCGTGAGGAGTTCATAATAAACAACTACATCAAGATTCACCCGCTTGCACTGCTCCACTTTGAGGATATTAAGGAACTCTACAGACGCCTTAACGAGGCAGGTTTAATAGACCCCAAAGGTTGGGTTCAATTTAGGGCCATTTACGCCTTTGCCAACGGTAGGTTAAAAGATAAGCTCGCCCTCGGAAAGGACAATAGAAGAATAAACCTCAAAAGGTTAATTCAAGATATAGAGGACCTCACTTTCGGTTACGAGGATAAAGTTACCTACTACGTTAAAAAGCTCTCCTACGGTGTTGCAAAAATAGCGGCCGCCTTCTACCCCAACCCGGTAATAGTTAGGTTCTCCGACTTTAAATCGAACGAGTACGCCAACCTCATAGGCGGACAGCTCTTTGAACCGGAAGAAGAGAACCCGATGCTCGGCTTTAGAGGTGCCTCCAGATACTACTCCAAAATCTTTAAGGAAGCTTTCGGAATGGAAGTTCAGGCGATGCTCCGCGTCCGCAACAAAATGGGCCTTAAAAACGCCATCGTTATGATACCGTTCTGCAGAACCCCCGAAGAGGGTAAAAAGGTCCTCGAAGTTATGAAAGAGTTCGGCCTCGAAAAGGGCAAGGACGACCTTCAAGTCTACGTTATGGCCGAGCTTCCCGCAAACGTATTCCTGGCGGACCAATACGCCCAAGTTTTCGACGGCTTCTCCATAGGTTCCAACGACCTTACCCAGCTCACTTTGGGTCTCGATAGGGATAGCGGATTGGTAGCCTACCTCTACGACGAGAGAAACGAAGCGGTTAAAAGGGCCATCGAACATATTATTAAAACCGCCAAACAGTACGGTAAAAAGGTGGGTATCTGCGGACAGGCACCCTCCGACTTTCCCGAATTTGCCGCTTGGCTCGTTGAACAGGGTATCGACACAATTTCTATAAACCCCGACGCGGTTTTAAAAACCTTAAGAACCGTTGTAGAGAAGGAAAAAGAACTCGGTATCCATTAAAGGTTTGAAACCTT
>JALSNH010000235.1 GCA_026987085.1 Aquificota bacterium
CCCTCCTAAAGGAGATTGAGAACATAACCTCCGAAAGGATTTTGTAAATACTCCTCCTTTTAATGGAGTTTAACGGCTACTATATAGGGGCACATGTATCGACCTCGGGAGGGGTTCAAAACGCCCCTTTAAACGCCAAAGAGATAGGAGCCAATGCTTTTGCCCTATTTTTAAAAAACCAACGCAGGTGGTTTGAAAAACCTTATCCCTCCGATAGGGTGGAAAAGTTTAAAGAAAATCTCCAAAGGTTGGGTTTTAAAGCTGATAAGGTTTTGCCCCACGCCGGTTATCTAATAAACCTCTGCTCCCCCGATAGGGAGAAGGCGGAAAAATCTTTCCTCGCATTGAAAGATGAGGTCGAAAGGGCCCACCAACTTGGTCTTAAATTTGTAAACTTCCACCCGGGAGCCCATTTGAATAAATACTCCGAAAGGGAAGCCTTAAAAATAATCGCCGAAAAGGTAAATCAAATAATAGCGGAAACCAAAGGGGTGGTTTTGGTTTTGGAAACTACCGCCGGGCAAGGGAGCAACCTCGGTTATAGATTCGAGCATCTCGCCGCCATTATTGAAGAGGTTGAGGATAAAACCCGTATTGGGGTCTGTATAGATACCTGCCACATTTTTGCGGCCGGTTACGATATTTCGACCGAAAAGGGGTATTTCAAAACCTTCAAGCAGTTTGAGGAAATTATCGGTTTTGAATACCTAAAAGGGGTTCACCTTAACGACAGTAAAACCTCCTTGGGAAGCAGAAAGGATAGACACGCTCCTTTAGGTGAGGGTTATATAGGTTTGACCCCTTTTAGGTTGATGGTTAACGATAAACGTTTTAAAGGTATTCCGCTCATTTTGGAAACACCCGACCCCAAAAGGTGGCCGGAGGAGATAGCTCTCTTAAAAAGTTTTATGGAAACTTAACATTAAAAATTTGCCCGCCTTACGGCGGGAGATTTTCTCCCTGTAAGGAGGGTAATAACTCAAATAGAATGACCTCATAATGC
Organism: Aquificota bacterium; assembly: GCA_026987085.1. Classification (GTDB taxonomy): domain Bacteria; phylum Aquificota; class Aquificia; order Aquificales; family QOAS01; genus QOAS01. The sequence continues at coordinate 1,004 of JALSNH010000235.1, forward strand.
GTGTTCCTTATTCCGAACTTAACAAGTATATAAAGGTAGAAGATATAGACCCTAAGGAGTTGGTTGAAAGACTAAATACCCACTCGGTGGAAGCTACACTTGATTTTTTTGGCAATTCCAATGTTGAAAAGGTTGTAGTTGCAAAAATCCTTAAAACGGAACCACACCCGACTTTAAAAAAACTTTTGGTTTGCGAAGTTGATATAGGAACCCAAAAGGTGGTTATATGCACAAACGATAAGACTGTTAAAGAAGGTGATAAGGTTTTTGCTGTTTTACCGGGAGGGCGTATTGGAGATTTAAAGATAGGTGAGAGGAACTTTAAAGGGATAGTTTCCAAAGGTATGTTCCTAGGTTTGGAGGAGTTGGTAGGTGTTTCTTCCGAAGGTGTTTTTAAATTCCACGACCCTAATGTGGAACCTGGAACGGATGTAAAAAAACTCCTAGGGTTGGGAGAACCTATTATAGAGTTGGATATTACTCCCAATAGGGGGGATCTACTTAGCGTTAAAGGATTGGCGAGGGAAATTGCAGCACTTTACAACCGCCCTATTAGTTTACCGGAAGCTCCTCGGTTGGATATTTTTGGTAGCGATGCAGAGATCGAAATTTTAGATAACGATTGCGGGCGCTACCGCGGAGCGGTTGTTAGAAATGTAAATGTGGGAGAAAGTTCTCTCTGGTTAATGGTAGCCCTTTGGAAATTTGGTGAAGCGGTGATTAACAATGTCGTTGATATAACCAACTATCTGCTCTTTACAGAAGGCAATCCCATGCACGCCTTCGATCTGGACAAAATTGAAGGAAAAATTTATGTTAGGTCGGCAAATGAGGGTGAAACCTTTAAAGCTTTGAACGGTAAAGAATACAAACTTTCTACCGAGGATCTTGTTATTGCCGATGATAAAAAGGTTTTAGCGTTAGCTGGAGTTATTGGTGGAGCGGACAGCGGAGTTTCTGAAAAAACAGAAAATATACTTTTGGAAACCGCCTATTTTAACCCTTATAGGGTAAGGAAAAGTGCGAAAAGGCACGATATTAGAACTGAAAGTTCCTACCGCTTTGAAAGGAATGTGGATATAGAAAACATCGAAAGGTCTCAAAACCTTGCAGTGAAACTTATAAGGGATCTTGCGGGTGGCGAGGTTTCTACCGTAAGAGATGTGTATCCCAACCCATACAGACCTAAAGAGGTTTCTCTTAGTTTTAGAAAACTTGTTGAGTATACGGGAGGTTATATAGAACCTAAAAAAGTTTTCCAAATTTTGAACTCGCTCGGTCTTCCTACGGAGGTAGAAATAGAGGAGGAATCCTTAAAAAGGGCTATTTTGAAATTTCTCGTCCAAAAAATGGGGTGTGAAGGTTTTAGGCTCCTTTATAAGGAGGATAAGGTAGATGCTTACATTATTTGTGATGGAAAGGAGATACCGGTAAAATTTGGTGATGTTGAGAATTTTGAAGGTATTGTAATCAATTATACCGGCAAAGGTGAAAAAATCGACATAGATATTAAAGGTATTTAATTTCCCGCCGAAGGCGGGCTTTTTTTTTAAAAAAGATTTTTCGCAACTTTTAACCATAGAGGAAGAAAAATAGGGAGCAGTAATAGTCCCAAATTGGCAGCTGCCAGGGATAGATCGATATTGAGTTTGTATCTTTCACTTAAGATAACCGCCATGACAAAAGGCGGCATGGAGCTCTGCAACAGTATTACGGCCAGTTCTTCAAAGGGTAGGTTTAAAAATTCCTTAAAGAGGAGCAAAAGGGGTATCACCGCTAATGGGATTACAAGTTGTCTCCAGATTACCGCAAAGGTAGCCCATTTTATATTTTTAAACGCCTTTTGTGGTTCAAATCGAAGTCCTAAAGCGAAAACTATGGAAGGTACTATGGATTTTTTTACGGTTCCTATAAAGGTTTTTAAAAGAGTTAGCGGAACTCCCTTTAGGAGAAAAGCCAACAACAGGGCTCCTAAAGGGGGAAATTTGTATAACAATCTCCATTCAACTTTTCCTGTGATTATAAAAATTCCGACAGTGATAACGGTTAAAAAATTACCAATAACATCGTAAAGAATTGCGTAAGCCAAACCTTTATCTCCAAAAAGGGTGTAGGCTATTGGGTAGCCCACAAAGGCGGTATTTCCAAAGGAGGCGCTTAAAAATAGGGACTTTAAAGTTTTTTCATCTCCCACAAAAGGTTTGAGAATCTTTAAGACAACAAGGGCGGTAAAAGCTATAGAAATCCAAGCGGTGGTAAATACTGCAAAATCTTTTATTGAAAATTTGAAGTCGTGGATAACACCCAATATAGCTACCGGTAAGGCGAAGTAGATTATGTAGTTAACAAATACAGTTATATCTTCTTTTTTAAATAGGTTTAGTTTCTTCAATAGAAAACCGCTTCCAAAGAGGAGGTAGAAAGTTAAAAGGATTTGTAGCATCCGAAGTTTCTCAATTTTCTCGACTTTCAGTTTTAAAAAAGATAATCTAGAAACACCACAAGGAGGTATATTACGCTTACCCAACCGTTAACGGTAAAAAATGCTTTATTGATCTTACTTAGGTCTGTTGGTTTAACCAAACTGTGTTCGTAAACTAAAAAGGCCGCCAACAGTAGGAGACCTAAAAAGTAGATTAAACCCATTTTGGAATGTAGATATCCGACCAAAAGGAGGGATAAGAAAGTAATAATATGGGCTATTCTTGCTACTTTGATGGAATTTGCTATTCCTAACTTTACCGGAAGCGATTTTACTCCATGTTTTTTATCAAATTCGTAGTCTTGCAATGCGTAGAGGATATCGAATCCGAATACCCAGGAAGCCATAGCCAATCCCAAGAGAAGGGCTATCGGGGAGACCCTTTCATTTACAGCTACATCGACGGCTACCGGTATTAGGAAATAGACAACTGCCAAAATAGCGTGGGGGGTGTAGGTTATTCTTTTAGCTAAAGGGTAGAACCAGAGTAAAAAGATAACTATAGGGGAAAGGATAAAAGCCAAAGTATTTATAAGGGCTGAAGTTAATATAAAGGCGGCGGAGGAAAGTATTGCTGTAAGTTTTACCGCTTCCAATGAAATCTCTCCTCTGATATGGGCCCAGTTTTTGGTTCGAGGATTTTTCCTGTCTATATCGTAATCGAGCCAGCGGTTAAAGGCCATTCCCGCTGTGCGGGCGAAAATAAGTGCCAAAACAATAAGAAAAACTTTCGTTGGAGAAGGAGGTTTATTTATAAGCAGCAGCAAACTTGCCAGTGCAAAAGGTAGGGCAAAAATAGTATGTTCGAACTTTATAACGTCCAGCAGTGCTTTAACCTTGCGCATTCATTGTAGCCTCCCTTTTTTTGGCAAGATAATCGTTAACCCTAAGAGATACTTCGTAGAGTAAAATTAACGGAACCGCTATAAGGGTTTGGGTCATCCAATCGGGGGCAATAATAGCTCCCAATACAAAAGCAACAACTATAAAGGGTTTTCTCCACCTTTTCCAGGTTTCATTTTTAACTATTCCTACAGCGGTAAGGACATACATAACTATTGGCAACTGAAAGAGAAAACCGAAGGCTAGTATGAGCTTTAGAATGAAGGATGTGTATAGATCTATAGAAATCATTGGGGTAACTTTTAAAACATCTATACCTATACCGATTAAAAACTTAAGAGCCACCGGTAGGACTACAAAATAGGCAAATAGAACTCCCAATAGGAATAAAAAAGTTCCAAAACCCAATAGGGGGTAAAGTAATTTTTTTTCCTTCGGTAGGAGGCCCGGTTCTATAAATTTCCAAGCTTGGTAAAAGATTACGGGAAAGGAAAAAACTATTCCTGCTATTAAGGATATCTTCATTAATACAAAAAAAGCGGCCGATGGTGATAGGGTTATAAATTGCAAGTTCGGATAATACTTTAGAGCGGGATATTTCAAAATGTCGTAAATATCTCTAGCGATAAAAAAGGAGGCTATCGAGAGGATAAATATGGAGATTGCTATGATAAAAAGTCTTCGTCTAAGTTCTTCTAGGTGCTCAATTATTGGACGTTTTTCCATAACGCAAAAAGGAAATTTTAGGACAGAAAAACCGGTTAAAGATTATTAACCGGAAAAGCTTTAACAAAATAGCAATCGATTTTTAGTTCTTAATTCGTTTGTAATTAAAAATAAAACCTTAAAGGGCAAAACTTTTAAACCACCCTTTTAAAATTTCAAACTGCCTATGGGTATTATATTCATCAGTTTCCATAGGAGATTTAAAGAAAAATGCCAACTCTTTAACCACTCCCTTAACACCTTTCTTTTTGGCAAAAAGCAAAAATCTTGCTATATCCAAAACGAGCGGTGCGGCAACTATGGCATCTATAGCGTCCCAAATAAAGTAAAACTTCATTTTTGTGCC
>JALSNH010000236.1 GCA_026987085.1 Aquificota bacterium
CCAGTGTTCTTCCACTATTTGGTAGAGGTTTTTATCCAAACTCCTTATGTCGTGGCCTCCAAATTCGAACTCTAAGGGGGCGTAGTTATTTAGCTTTTCGAACTCGGGAAGTTCTGAAACCAGACCGGTTGTGTTGCTCAAGCCCTTTTTTATCGCTTTTTCTCCTACTATAGCGGTGGAACCGACTATTCCGTATATTCCAAAAAGCCAAAGTTTCATTAAAAGTTTGAATTATTTCTTAAAAAGCTTTTCTTCAAAGCGTTGACTTTGAAACGGGATTTTTGTATATTGTTTTTATTGCTTTGGCTCCTTAGAAGGCGGCGTAGCCAAGTGGCTAAGGCGGGGGACTGCAAATCCCTTATTCCCCGGTTCGAATCCGGGCGCCGCCTCCATAACTGTTGACTTTTTCTAAAATTTACGGTATATTTTTAGCTTTCGGAAGCGGGAGCGGGTGTAGCTCAGTGGTAGAGCGGCGGCTTGCCATGCCGCAGGTCGCGGGTTCGAATCCCGTCGCCCGCTCCATTAAATTCCCTAAAAGGCGGCTAAAGCCGCAAACCTGCCCGGGTAGCTCAGTCGGCAGAGCACTCCCCTGGTAAGGGAGAGGTCGCCGGTTCAAGTCCGGTCCCGGGCTCCATTTTTTGGAAAATTTGCCAATATTTCCCCTTAATGGTTCAAACTTAATTTTTTATGAACCTTTTATTAGTTTGGGGACTTTTAATAACCTTGGTTGGTATTTTAGCCCTTCTAGCACCTTACTACTTTGCTTTGAGCTCTGTAATCGTTATAGGTGCTTCCTTAATAGCAACTGCCCTCTTTTGGGCATTATTTAATTTAAATGCCCGCCATAGGGGAGCCGGAGCGTGGTTGAAACCCTTTATTCTCTTTCTTATAGGCTTGATAATGATTCTATTTCCTCAGCAGACCATTTTAATTATGGCAGTATTTTTACTTATATATCTTTTAACCGACGCCTTTGCAAATATATACTTCGCTTTTGAGTTTAAAGATAAACTTTCGAGCTGGGGTTTAATGTTTTTAAACGCGGTTGCCGACCTTGTTTTGGCAGGTATTTTGCTTTACTACCTTCCCCATCCTAAGGAATTGGCTTCCATTTTGGGAATTCTTATAGGTGTTTCCCTTGTTATTGACGGTATTATGGCACTCTGGTTCGGTTGGAGGTTAAAAGTTTATTACGACCGTTATAAAAAAGTGCTAGATTCAGTCTAATCCCCCAAAAAGGGGATTATTTTTTCCCAATTTTCACTTCTAATGGTGTAAGTTGTTAAAATTTCCGTAGGAGGTTCGAATATTTCTTTTTGCTTTTTGTATACGGAAATATCGGCGTCCGAGATATCATCTTTACGGTTCCTCAACCTTTCTAAAACAACCTTTTCGGGAGCGTAGACCCATACGAAAACCGCTGAGGGAAAATTCCTTAGAACCAGCTCCCTTTGCCATTTCCTTAAAAAGGTCGCATCTAAAACAACTTTTTCACCTTTTTGGATTAATTCTTTTGCCTTTTCAACAAGGGTTATATAAACTTTTTGGGTCATTTCAGGGTTATAAATTCCTTGCCCAAAATTGCTCTTTGCGGAATCCGAAGGATTTAACCCCGCAAGGCGTTTTCTTATCTCGTCGCTCCTTAAAACGGTGTATCCTAAAGTTTCCTCCAAACGTTTGGCAACAAAGGATTTACCACTACCGGAGAGACCGATCATTACAACCACTTTGCGCGGCTCGAAGTTTCCAAAACCCATTAAGTTTGATAAGGTTAAGCCTACTAAAGGAGAAAGGAGGTATATTAACCTCAAAGAAGATGGAATTTAACTACATAACAACAAAGGAGGATTTGGAAAAGGTTATTCCAGAACTT
>JALSNH010000237.1 GCA_026987085.1 Aquificota bacterium
TATATTCAGCAAATTGCTAAAGTTTATGTAGACACTTTCGGTTTGGAGGAAGGTTGGCAAAAACCTATCGGTTTGGAAGTTGAAATCGTTCCATTAACCCGCCCCTTTGGGTTGTGGGAAGGTAATATCTTTGTTGGAAGGGTTTATAAAAATGGTAAACCTTTACCCCACGCTAGGGTTGAAGTTGAATATTACAACCGCCAAAGGGTGAAGTATCCTAACGAAACCCTTTACACTCAAGTTGTTGAAACGGACGACGAGGGATATTTTTACTATACCGTTCCTTGGAGCGGTTGGTGGGGCTTTTCTGCAATAACCGACGGTGGAACCTACAAAGGAAAACCTCTTGAACTTGATGCCGTTTTGTGGATTTATGCCTATCCAAAACCTAAAGGAGTTAAGTAATGCACATCTCTGAAGGAGTTTTACCTCTTTGGGAACTTGCAACCGGGTGGGGACTTACCGCAATTGGAACCGCCATAGGGTTAAAAAAACTGGAAGGTGAAAAGCTCGTTCTTACAGCGTTGTTAACTTCGCTCTTTTTTGTAGCTTCTCTAATACACGTTCCTATTGGAGTAGGAAGTGCCCATTTGATTTTTAACGGTATTTTGGGGCTTCTGCTCGGTTGGGCGGTATTCCCTGCAATACTTATAGGTCTATTTTTTCAGGCAGTTTTATTCCAATTCGGAGGTCTATTTGTTTTGGGAGTTAACACCTTCAATATGGCCTTCCCGGCGGTGGTGGCCTACTATCTTTTTAGAAAGTGGATAAAGGAGGAAGGATTAAAGTTTTATGCTGGAGCCTTCCTCAGTGCTTTTGTTGCGATACTTGGAGCTGGATTGCTGGTAGCTTTGGAATTGGCGCTTATGGGTGAAAAATTTCTAACAGATGCCAAGCTTATCTTTTTGATTCATATACCTATAGCTACCATTGAAGGAATTATCTACATTTTCCTTTTGAAGTTCTTAAAAAAGAATTACCCCGAACTGTTTGAGAATCTTTAATCTTTCCCTTTGTGGAAAGCCTTTTTCTATCCATTTAAAATAATGCCATTTGAATTAAAACCTTTAAAAGGAGGATAGCATGGCTCAGAGAGGTATCAGGGAGTACGATGCCAAAAGAATCTTGGCCAAAAATTGGAAAGATTACTTTGGCAATGAGTTCGAATACGACTTTAAAAGTATTTTAATAACCCCCGAAACCGACCTCGATAAGGTTCCCGAAGAGCACCCTTGGGTGTTGGAAACTCCCCTCGTTGCAAAACCGGATATGCTCTTTGGTAAAAGGGGAAAACTTGGATTGGTTCTTTACAAAGTAAACAAACCGGGCGATGTAACTTGGGAAGATGTCAAAAAGTGGATAAAGGAAAAAATGGGTCAGGAAATCGAAATTAAAGGGGTAAAAGGAAAACTGACCCACTTTATCGTAGAGCCTTTCGTTCCCCACGAGCAGGAAGAAGAGTATTACGTCGCTATGGCTATGGGAGAAAACGGCGACAAGATTTACATGTCCGCCTTCGGTGGAATCGATGTAGAGGAAAACTGGGATAAAGTTAAAGAGGTTGAAATTCCCGTTTTGGCTTCCGAAGAGGAGATAGACAAACTTATCGAGGAAAATA
>JALSNH010000238.1 GCA_026987085.1 Aquificota bacterium
CTTCTTTTTGACCTTTCCCAAAAGGGTTATGAAATAAAAGAACTCCTTTTGGCGTTGGAAAATACCTATCACGCCGAAAAGTGGGTTATATCCCTATCGATGCCCCTATCGAAGGAGGAAATCGAATCCATCAAAGAGAGGTATTACAAGAAGGTTCTCACCGAATGGGAAGCCTTAGGCGGAAATGAAGTTCCTATAAAGGTTGAAGTTAACGAAGCTAAAAACCTCCTGAAGGAGGAGAATTTAAGTGACGTAGACCTTTTGGTGGTAGGATGTCTTGAAAACAAAAGTTTATGTAAACTTATAGAGACTTTAGATAAGCCCGTTTTGGTTGTAAAAAATTAAGGGAGGTTAGAAACTATGGACGCAACTTTGGCTAAGGCTATTTTCTTCGGATTGGTTGCTGTAGGTGCCGGTGTAGCTGTAGGTGCGGCCGCCGCCGGTGGTGGTGTCGGTTTCGGTGCTTCCGCAAGGGGTATGATGGAAGGTTTGGCAAGGAACCCCAACCTTGAAAACAAATTAAGGCTCTACTTCTTCATCGGTTTGGCGTTCGCAGAAACCGCTATCCTTTACGGTCTATTAATCGCATTAATCTTGCTGTTCACCGGTGTGCTTTCCGGAAAAGCAGGCTTCTAAATCTTCTTTCTTCCTTTAAATTTCCTAAAATAAAACCTTTCGCAACCTTTTAAAGGAGGAGAAAAATGGCCACCGAAAGGATTAAAACCCATATATCCAACCTAAAGAGGAAAAGAAAAAGTGGATTTTTGGCAAGAATGTCCACCAAAAGCGGTAGAAAGATTATCGCCCGCAGAAGGAGAAAGGGAAGGAAGCGTTTGGCTCCCTAAAGGGTTTTATATATTTCGTAAATTTCCCTCCGCCTTACCTCATCTCCAAATTTTTCCTTCAAAAGTTTAAAAATCTCTTTTGCTCCCAAACCTTGGTCTTTCAAGTTTTTAACTTCCTCCCGTAGGTCAAAGTTCTTAACCTCCACCGCTTGAGGTCTAAATAAAATGACGAATTCTCCCTTCACCTTATCGGGATTTCGTTCCAAATATTCAATTACTTCCTCGGTAGTTCCACGAATAAATTCCTCGTGGAGTTTTGTTAGCTCTTTGGCTACCACCGTAGGAGGGTTATTAAAAACTTCCTTAATAACTTTCAAAGTTTTCAAAAGCCTGTAGGGAGATTCGTAAAGGATAAAGGTAGTATCTAGTCCTTTATAAGGTTCGAAAATTTTTTCCAAACCCTTTTTTGGTGGGAAACCTAAAAAGAGAAACCGGTCGGTGGGTAAACCGCTACCGACCAGAGCTGTAATAACTGCGGAAGGTCCCGGTAAGACTTCCAAATTTAAACCTTCCTCTATAACCTTTTTAATAAGCTTGTAACCCGGGTCGGAAACGGCAGGCGTTCCCGCATCGCTAACGAGAGCTACCGTTTTACCTTCCTTTAAAAGTTCCAAAATTTGAGGTATTTTTTCCTCCTCCTTCGGTTGGTAATAGGAGATTAACCTTTTCCCTTTAATGTTGTAGTGGTTTAAAAGCTTCAAAGTTTGCCTTGTATCTTCGCAGGCTATAACATCGGCGGTTCTTAAAACTTCCAACGCCCTTAGGGTGA
>JALSNH010000239.1 GCA_026987085.1 Aquificota bacterium
GGAACAGCTTGTCATTTAGATGCATTTATGGTGCATAAAGGATTGCACGATATTGATTTGAGTGAAATTGATGTGCTATTTGTAGAAAATGTTGGAAATTTGGTGTGTCCTGCAAGTTATGATGTTGGAACGCATTTAAATATAGTGCTTGTGAGCGTGCCTGAAGGCAGTGATAAGATTGCAAAATATCCTGTAATGTTTAGACAGGCTGATTTGATACTAATAACCAAAACAGATCTATTGCCATATTTTGATTATGATATAGAAAATGAAAAGAAAGAGGCAAGAAAATTAAAACCAAATGTTGATATTTTAGAAGTAAATATCAATGATGAAGAGAGCATTAAAGCAGTGGCTGAGTGGATAAATTTTAAGTTAAAAATGAGACAATGAGCAATTAACAATGAATAATTAACAATGAATAATGAACAATGAATAATGAATAATGAATAATGAATAATGAATAATGAATAATGAATGGTGGAGAGTTGTTTATGAAAAATAATATTTTGAGAGAAAAGTCTTATGCTTTTGCATTAAGAATTATTAAACTTTATAATTTTTTAAAGAATAAGAATGAGTATGTTTTAAGTAAACAGATATTAAGAAGTGGCACTTCTATAGGTGCACTTATTAGAGAAGCTGAATATGCACAATCCAAAGCAGATTTTATAAATAAATTAAATATTGCATTAAAAGAAGCTAATGAAACGGAATATTGGTTAAATTTATTAAAAGATAGCAATTTAATTACATTCGAATCTTTTAAAAGTATAGAGCCTGATATTAAAGAATTATTGAAATTGTTAATTTCAAGTATAAAAACAGCGAAAAGCAATAAACAAGAGTAATGAACAGTGAACAATTAACAATGAACAATTAACAATGAACAATGAAAAGTGAGAGAAGTAAGTATTGTTAATTGAACATTGTTAATTGTTAATTTAAAAAAAGGAGAAGTTGTGTGTTTGAGTATTCCAAGTAAAGTTGTAAAGATTGATAAAGAAAAGTGCACGGCTGTTGTTGATACTATGGGTGTGCAAAGAGAGGTTGGGATTGATTTTATTGAAGATAGAGTTAAGGTTGGTGATTATGTATTAATTCATATTGGATTTGCTATGGAGATTATTGATGAAAAGAGTGCATTGGAGTCTATTGAAACCTATAAAGAGATTTTAGAGCTTATGGATAAAGAGGAGCGTGAAAAGGCGATACTGGAGGGGGATCGGTGTGAGGGAGTTAAAAATGAACAATGAACAATGAACAATTAACAATTAACAATGAACAATGAAAAGTGAAAAATGAAAAGTGAAAAATGAAAAGTGAAAAGTGAAAAATGAAAAGTGAAAAATGAAAAGTGAAAAATGAAAAGTGAAAAATGAAAAGTGAAAAATGAAAAGTGGAAAATGAAAAGTTAAAAATTGTCCGTTTCGTTTTTAACTTTTAATTTTTAACTTTTAATTTTAAAAAGGGTTTTTATGGCTTTAGAGTTAAAGAATTTATATGATGATTTTAGAGATGGTAAGACTATTAAGGCTTTGGCTAAATTGATTAAGCAAGAGGCAACCAAGCTTGATAGAGATATAAATATTATGGAGGTCTGTGGCGGG
>JALSNH010000240.1 GCA_026987085.1 Aquificota bacterium
TCCATACTTACTGTTTGGTATGGTGTCAAGTCCGTTACCGTTGGATCATCAGGCTCACCGTCTCCTTCTGTATCTACGTCAGCAGGATTGTCCGTGTCATCTGATAAGTCGGTAATGTCATTGCCATTTGGATCTGTTCCGTGTACCGTGGCTTGGTTGGTTATGCTTCCATTGTTCATATCATCTTGTGTGATAGTGTGAACGGCTGTAAACGTAACTGAATCACCCGGCTCTAATAACGGTGTGCTTCCTACTCCATTCATAACGGCATTGCTGTCCTCTATATGAACGATATTCAAACTTTGGTTTCCTGTATTGGTAACTACTATTGTATAAGTGATCACTTGTCCTACGGCTACATTGGCAGGTAAAGCATCTACTTTGGTTACTTCTACTTTCGGGTCTTGTACCAATGTGGTTACTGTTGGATCTTCTGGAGTACCCACTAACGGATCACTATCGGATACGTCGGTTACAGGTAAATTGTTACTGTCTAATCCGTGAGCTGTTGCCGTATTGGTTATACTACCATTATCCATATCTGCTTGTGTTACCGTGTAACTGGCTGTATAATGCCATGTTTCGCCTACGTCTAATTTACCATCACTGTTGGTATCGCCACTAACAGGTCCGCTTACTACGCCGCCTGCATTTGTGATTAAATCATCGGTAATGCTTACATTGGTTATCGTGATATTTCCTGTGTTTTCTACTGAAATATCATAAACTATTACATCATCGGCACTATCGCCTGCTAATCCATTATCTACAATATGATCTACTGTTTTTAAAGTAGTAATTGAAGGATTTTGGAATGGATGTAAATCACTTACCGTAGGATCGTTAGGATCGCTTGTATCAGGATCATCTGATGCTAAGTCCTCAACAGGATCACCTGCTGTATTGGTTCCACTTGCTTGAGCTACGTTGGCTACTTCGCCTGCGTCCATATCGGCTTGCGTGATGGTATGAGTTGCAGTATATGTCCAAACTTCGTTCGGATCTAATTTTCCATCTGCATCCGTATCACCACTTTGGTAAACAGGTGCCGCATCACTATTATCATCCGCTACATTCAAGTTATTTACTGATGTATTTCCATTGTTTGTTACCGTAATGGTATAACTTATTTGTTGCCCAACTTGTACAAACATCGGGAAAGTATCTTGTTTTTTAACTTCTATCTCGTCTTGTAAGTCAAAGTAAGTAGTCGTCGGGTCATTATCAACGCCTCCGGTTTGTGGATCGTTGGAAGCAGGGTCGGTTACAGGGACGCCGTTAGGGTCATCTCCGCTTACCGATACTTGCTTACTATAACTTCCACTATCTATTTCAGCTTGAGTTACGGTATGACTTCCTGTGTATTGCCATACTTCTCCCGGATCCAATCTGCCGTCTCCATTGGTATCACCTACGTTTACGACGCCTGATAATACAGGGGTATAACCTGCCGGTATTGTAGGGTTGATTACATTACTGATACTTACATTACTGATACTTACATTTCCGGTATTTTCTACATTCAAATTGTAGTTGATATTATCGCCGGCAAAATAGGTAGATGGATTGGTGGCTGTACTTACATCATTATCATCTAATGTCGTTGT
>JALSNH010000241.1 GCA_026987085.1 Aquificota bacterium
CAAAGGTTGGGCAATTTCTTCTTTAATACCATCTTAATTTGTCCAACTTCTAAATTATCTATTTATGCATTTAGCCCTAAAATACCCCCCGAGGTATACCGTCGAGGATTACCTAAAGTGGGAAGGCAATTGGGAACTTATAGAGGGCATTCCTTACGCCTTGGCATCACAGTCCTTTAAACATCAAAGAGTTGTAGGAAAAATTTTCCGATACCTTGATGAGGTTTTAGAAAAGGAATGTCCCTACTGTGTTGTTGGTATAGATACCGATTACATAGTTAGTGAAGATACCGTTTTAAGACCCGATGTTTTTATAACCTGCGAAGAGGTAGGGGATAAACTTTTAAAACCTCCAAATGTTGTTTTTGAAGTAATTTCTCCATCAACGAGGGAAAAGAACGAAAAACTGAAAAAGGAACTTTATGAAAATGAAGGAGTTCCTTATTTAGTGTTGGTTTATCCCGACCTGACTAAGGCAAGGATTTACAAACTTACCGAAAGGGGGTATAAGAAAATTTTTGACGCCGTTAGGGATAAATTTACTTTTGAACTCAAAGGGTGTAAGGTTGAGTTTGATTTCTCCAAAATTTGGGTATAAATATAGAGCGTCAATCTTTGTGGCATAAAGTTTTTAAAACTCTTAAGGGGTCTATATTTTCGTTTAAAAGTTTGGGATGCCACCACCAATAGTAGGTTGGTTTCTTAAAATTTTGGGGTAAGGAATACCGAGCTTGGATTATCTCCTTGAGTTAGACTGGCCCAATAAATCATTCCCTATTCTGCTTTTTGGACCGGATAATACCCTTTGGTGGGAAAATAGAGACAAAATTCACGAACTTGGAGGAGATAACCTTCCCGAAGTTAAACAATTTGAAAGGAGACTTCTTAGAAAAATCAAAGAAACTTTTGGAACGGTGATATACGACCCCGAAAAGGACAGAGAAGGCAAACCCCTCTCTTATTGGTGGTGGTTGGACAAAATCCTAAGTGGGGAACTACCTAAGGAACTTCTTCCCGAACATTTGAGGGATTTGGTTTAAACAGAAGTGGAAACTTTTTTTCCCACTAACGGGATATAAAACTTTTTTTAAATTCCTTTTTAACCCGGTTATAACGCACGAGTAAAACTTCAAAAAAGGAAACATCCTTAATTCCAGACTCGTTTCAATTCCACTAAGTCGGTATAAAACTCGTTTGGGATGATAAAGAGAACGCCTACCTTGCTAGTTTCAATTCCACTAAGTCGATATAAAACTTGGTTAGATGCTGTTGTTGCGATGCAATCCCTGCGATTCAGTTTCAATTCCACTAAGTCGGTATAAAACCCATACAAGGAAATGTAGTTTCCAAAGAGGCAAATCAGTTTCAATTCCACTAAGTCGGTATAAAACTGAATGCGAAAGAGTTTATAGAAGAATTAGGTTTTAGTTTCAATTCCACTAAGTCGGTATAAAACCTTTCGAGACAGATGTAGATTGTGAAAACGGCTGGTAGTTTCAATTCCACTAAGTCGGTATAAAACACTACAACATGCGAACCATTTTCAGTTGCTAAGGAGCCTACCTTATTTAGGTCTATCTTAAATTTTAAAACC
>JALSNH010000242.1 GCA_026987085.1 Aquificota bacterium
CAACTTTTAGCGAGTTCCTATGTTTGGAACGGTAGATTTTCCCTTTAAGGTTAAAAACTTTTTTGAACAACTCTAAAAGTTCTTTTGCGTAATCTTCCTCCTTTTGATGGAAAGAAAAACCCACAACCCCACCTTGGGAGGAAATAGCGGTGTAACCCTCCGAAATAAAGTAACCTAAAATTTTTGCTAAATCGGCGTCAAATTTAATAAAGCGGGGAATTTTAGCGGTTTTTAACTTGTTGCTCCCCCTTTCGTACCAGATAAATTTATCGTTCCACCGGAGGGCTTTCGAATCCTCAACAAAATTTAGAAGGTCAAAAAATATTTCCTTATTTAAAGACTTTTGACGGGGAAAGACTAAAAAGTCATCTTTATCTACTTTCGAAGCCTCTAACCATTGCAATCTACACCTTAAATAGGGCTTTGCTTTACAGTACCTTCTGCAGGTGGGTTTACACACCGTTTCCTTAGTGCTTTTAACCTTGCACTTTTCCGTTTTTAGGACCAAAACCTTATGGTCCTCCGTAAGTGTAAGTTCCTCCGCACCTACTTTTACCTTTACAAGAACTTCATCCACATCGTACTCAAAGCGGTTAACAACCGGTAAAACCGCTCCCCTATGGGTTAATACAAAATCCCCTTTTTGAACTTCCTTTATCGGTTTTATTGCACCGTCCCCAAGCATTACGGGGGTATTTGGTAAAACGCATCCCCTTCCGGGACCGACCGGTATACCGTTATCCTTAGCCCAGTTAATGAAATCCTGAACAATTAAAAAGTATCCGGGAAAACCCATTTTGGAGATAACATCGAGCTCGTACTCGAGCCGCTCCCAATAAACCTTTTCCTCCTTCGCCGCCCCCCTCTCTTTGAGACGTTTTTTCAAACCCTCTATTGCCAGTTTTTTAAAGTAACTTTCGAGGGATTCCCCTTCGGGAACCTCAAAAACCGGCATTTTGTACTCTTTGTTCTCAAAGTACTCCAAACGGTCGGAAACCTTTTCCGCAACCTCCAAGGTGTTTAGTAGAGCTTTTTCCCAACCTTCGAAGGTATTTTCAAACTTTCTCCAAACCTCCTCGGGTGAAGCGAAATGGAGCTCCAACTGTTGGAGATTTTGACCTTCGGGAGACTCTAGAAGTTCATGATAGGTCCTCTTCATTTGGAGGGCGGTCAAAATCATGTGGGCCGTTTTGTCTTCGGGCCTTAAATAGTGGACATCGCAGGTTCCCACCAACTTTAGGTTATGCTTCTTAGCCAACCTTACAAGGATTTTGTTGGCCGTTATTTGCTCCTCTATAGGGTGGGGTTGAAGTTCCACATAGAGGTCCTCTTTACCGAAAATATCGACCAATTTAAGGAGCCACTTTTCGGCCTCCTCTTCGTTTCCTTGGGCGGCAAAATAAGTAGGCAAACCTTTCAAGCATGCGGTTAAACAGATTAAACCCTCCCTATGTTCGTTTAAAAGTTCGAGGTCTATACGGGGTTTGAAGTTAAAGCCCTCCAAATAGGCTTTGGAGGAAAGTTTCATAAGGTTTTTAAAACCAATATCGTCTTTGGCTATCAAAATAATGTGGTGGTTGTGGCGGTCG
>JALSNH010000243.1 GCA_026987085.1 Aquificota bacterium
TGGGCTTGCGTCCCTTTACCCGCACCGGGAGGTCCTAAAAATACAACAATCATAAAGTGTAAAATGGTAAAGACCTTAAAAGGTTCTCTCCAAATCTATATTTTCTCTTTATGGGCTTTAACATCTATTTTGTTAACACCTTTCCGACTGAGGGTTCTTTGGAAGAGCTATACCAACTTTTTACCAATTTAGGTTGGAATGTTGAAAATTTCCGCATAGTGTTCGGAAAGGTAGCCGAGTTTTTAGGCCTTAAGGAGGATTGCGCGGTAATTTCCGACCAGTTTGAGGAGGTTTCCCTATTTTTCAACGAAGGGTTCGTTAATCTTTACCTTCCACTCTCGACCAAGGATTGGTCTTCCGTTGAGGAGCTCTTAAAAAGGCGGATAAAAGTCTTTAAAAGTTATGTAAAACCCTCCCAAAGTGTGGAAATTCCCGAAGGGCTTAAGTATTTAAAAAACGAAAAGGAACTTACACTCTTGGAAGAAGCAAAACTCGATGGTGTTGAGTTCTACACGGACAGCGGCGAACCTCTCGAGGCGGTTATAGGAAAACTTTTAAAAGAAAAGGGTTTAACCGTTGCCACCGCTGAAAGTTGCACGGGCGGGCTTTTAGCCGCTACCTTGGTAAATGTAAGCGGTAGTAGCGAATACTTTAAAGGTTCGGTTGTAGCTTACTCCAACGAGGTTAAGCAAAAAGTTTTAGATGTAAAGGCGGAAACTTTGGAAAAATTTGGAGCCGTCAGCGAACAAACTGCCAAAGAGATGGCTCTGGGCGTTAAGGAGCTTTTAAAAGCCGATATAGGTCTCTCAACAACCGGAATAGCAGGACCTACAGGAGGCACGCCCGAAAAACCGGTTGGTCTCACCTATATGGCTATCGCCTTTAAAGACCAAGTAAGGGTCTTTAAGGAAGTTTTCCCCTACGGTAGGAACCAAAATAGAATTTCCGCAGTCCACTATCTGTTATTTGAACTTTACAAGCTCCTTAAGGAGGTCTAAAGCTTTTCAAAAAGAAGACCTACAAAAGCTCCTTCTCCCCACCCTTCCTTTATCGGGTAGATTTTGTTCTCAACTCCAAAAATGGTTTGTTTTGCAGATTTTAACCTCAAAGAGGTATTTGTTTCTACAATCCCTATTACCTCCTCGGTGGAAAAAAAGCGCGCAACTTTATAAAACCTACTTTTGGGTTTTTTCCTTTCGTAAATTTGACCCAAAAAGGAACTTCTATCCACAAACCCGACCACCAAAAGGCCTTTGGATTTTAAAACTCTATCAATTTCCCTAAAGGTTTGAACAATATCGTCGACAAAACAGATGGTAGTAACGGTTAAAACAAACTCAAATAGGTTTTTTTTAAAAGGTAAACTTTCAGCGATACCTCTAACAACCTTAATTCCCCTTTGGAGGGCTATTTTTAACATAGCCATAGATGGGTCAATTCCGTAGTTAACCCCCAAAGGTTGGGCAAATCTCCCACTTCCAACCCCCACCTCGAGTGAGAAGTTGAACCTTCTATCCTCCAAAAGGTTTTTTAAAAGAAGAACCTCAGAGAGGTAGAGGTTGTTATTTCTTTCGAACC
>JALSNH010000244.1 GCA_026987085.1 Aquificota bacterium
TGGCCGCCAAGCTCGTTATGGAGCAAGGTATAGAGGTTGTAGGTCTCCATATAAAAACCGGTTTCCACTCGGAGGATGTAAAAGAAAGACTCGGCCTTATACAGGACAAAAAGGAACTTCCCATCTACAGGGCTGCGGAGCAGATAAACCTTCCTTTGGTGGAAATCGATATATCGCAATCCTATTGCGGTGTAATTGAAAATCCAAAATACGGATACGGTAAAAATGCCAACCCTTGTATAGACTGCAAGATAGCCTTTTTGAAGGCCGCCAAGGAGTATATGGAAAAGGAAGGTTTCGATTTTGTAATTACCGGAGATGTAGTTAATCAGAGGCCTATGAGCCAAAATCTACCCGCTTTAAAACTTATCGAAAAGGAGGCCGGTTTAGAAGGTTTGGTTTTAAGGCCGCTTTCGGCAAAACTGCTACCGCCAACAATTCCCGAGCAAAAAGGCTGGGTAGATAGGGAAAAACTTCTCGATATTAGCGGTAGAGGCAGAAACAAACAGCTCGAACTCGCCAAAGAGTTCGGACTTACCTACATTCCCCAACCGGCGGGAGGCTGTTTGCTTACTATGGAAGAGATAGGTAAAAAGGTTTTTGACCAACTTGAGCACAAAGAGTGGGATTGCGATATAGCCTCCCTTGTTCCGGTCGGAAGACATTTCCGACTACCTTCGGGAGCCAAGGTAATAGTTGCCCGCAACAAGGAGGAGGTTCGATATTTATCAAAGTTCCAAAACAGGTGGTTTCTATTTAAACCAACCACCAAAGGAACGGTTGCCCTTCTTTTAAAAGAAACCATTCCAAACGAGGAAGAGATTCAAACTGTTGCAAACCTCGTTGCAAGGTATTCCAAAAGGGAACCCAAAGAGGTTGTGGTGATAAAAGGAAACCAAAAATTGAGAAAGGTCATTGGAAAACCTATCGATGATAAATTAATTGGGCAATTAAGGTTAAAGCCTACCCCTACGAAAGGAGGCTAGAATGGGAATAGAGATGAAACCTAAGCTAACCCACAACATTCTCCTTCAAGAACTCTTTGAAAAATATGAGGAAAGTTTTGAAATTCTCTACCCCCACGGGCTTAACAAACTTATAGAGAACGATATTTTGGAAATAGTAGCTCCAAGATTAACTTTGGAAGGTTTTTTTAGGCTTTTTGATATAAAAGACGAGCTTAGGGACCAACTTTGGAAGGAGCTTAATAAGGTCGTTAAAAAATACGCTTCTATGTATGAACTATAATGGGAGGTGTCACTATGAGCGAAGTAGTTTCCAAAGAGAACCTTATTAAGGAGTTTATTGAACAAATTAAGCCGGCCCTTTTAAGGCACGAAGGTGATGTTGAGCTTCACAAAATCGAGGACAACGTAGTTTATCTAAAATTTAACGGGGCCTGCGTGGATTGCAACGTTAGACCGGAGTCGATGTTTCCTATGCTCAAAATGATGTTAATGAACAAGTTCCCCTGGATTAGGGATGTTATAGATTTAACCGTTTAATGGACGATATAAAAGAAAAATTTTTAGAGGTTTTGGAATTTTATCCCCATTCCTATTCCGTTAAAAT
>JALSNH010000245.1 GCA_026987085.1 Aquificota bacterium
TCCTTAAAAAGGTGTAGGCCTTTTCGAGCTCGTAGGCCTCCTCGTCGGAAAAAATACCCTTTTGGTGGAGCTTCCATATAGCCCTAAAGGTGTTCCGTTCCCTTAAAAAGGGACTGTTTTTGCCGAGCAGTATCTGAAGGGCTTGGACGGTAAATTCGACCTCCCTTATCCCTCCTTTGCCGGTTTTTACGTTGTATTGGGTTAGGAGCTTTTTCTTATGGAGGGCTTCCAGTTTCTTTTTCATTAGGCGAATCTCTTCTATTACTTTAGGGTCGGTAGGCTGTTTGTATACAAAGGGGAGCTGAACCTCCTTCCAAAACCAGTCGTAGAGTTTCTCCTCTCCCGCTACAAATCTCGCACGCAAAAGGGCGAACCGTTCCCAGGTTCTGCCGTAGCTCTCATAGTATAGCTCCGCACTCCTTAGGGACATCGTTATCGGCCCGCTCTTTCCAAAGGGTCTAAGGTCGAGGTCAACCTCGTAAGGTTTCCCCTCCGGGGTTATTTTTGTAAGAATTTGAACGGTCTCTTTAAAAACCTTTTCAAAAAATTGGGTTAAGCTCAAAGTTCCAGCCTTTCCCTCATCGGTTTCGTGGAGAAATATTAGGTCTATATCGGAGTAGTAGTTGAGCTCCTCGCTTCCGAGCTTGCCGAGACCCAACACGAGACCGCCGGCTATGTTTCCGCTCGAAGTAATCGGTTCTCCGTAGCGGTTTGCTATTTTCTTAAAAGCCTCCCTGTAGGCGTATTCGACAAGCGCATCCGCAAGGGCCGAGTATTCGGCCAAAATCTCCTCCAGAGTGGCGGTTCCCAAAAGCTCCTTTGCAAAGACCCTCAAAAGTTCGTAGTGCCTATAAAAGGCCAAAAGTTCGGAACTGTCCTTAAAACGGTCGGAAAACTTTTTTAGCTCCCTTAGGTAGGTCTCTTTATTCTTAAACCGATACCAGAGGCCGGGAATGTTTTCCTCAAACGCCGTAGGGTGCCTTATTAAGAATTTCCTCAAGCAGGAGGAATAATCCAAAATCCTCGTAAGGAGAATAAACCTCCTCTCGTTGAGGTATTCGATTAGACTTTCCGGCTTGGGGTGGTTTTTTAGAATTTCCTCGAGGGAAAAGAGGGTTAAATCCTCATTATGGAGGTAGGTTTTTGCCTTTTCTATCCACTCTTTGGGAATAGCATTTATCAGCATCCGCCCGAAGGGAAATTTTAAACTCAAAAAAACGCTTGTGTTGATTTCTAATTATTTAGTAATGGTGAAGGTAGGTATATTTGGGGCAACGGGCTATACAGCTTTGGAACTTATAAAGCTTTTAATAAACCACCCTAGAATGGAACCGGTTTACCTAGGCTCCCAATCCTCCGCGGGGAAAAAATTAAAAGAGATTTTTCCCTTCTTGGAAAGTTTTCCGGTAGGAAACCTCACTTTGGAAGATTACGGAAATTATCCCAAACTGGACATTGCGTTTTTAGCTCTACCTCACGAGGTTTCTATGGAAGTAGCTCCAAAACTGTTGGAGGAAGGTATAAAGGTTGTCGACCTTTCGGGGGCTTACCGATTTAACGACCCTTCGGAGTTCGAAAAATTTTACGGTTTCCAACATAGGTATCCCAAACTTTTGGAAAAAGCCGTTTACGGATTGCCGGAAATATTTAGACAACATATAAAGGGAGCCGATTTTGTGGCCAACCCGGGATGTTATCCTACCGCTACCCTGTTGGGGTTATATCCGCTTTTAAAAAATCCCGACCTGTGGGAAGACTATACCGTTATAGTAAACGGACTTTCGGGCGTAAGCGGTGCCGGGAGAGGTTTAAAGCAAGATTTCCACTTTCCGGAAATGGTTAACAATATGTTTGCTTACAAGGTGGTAGGTCATCGCCATACACCCGAAATGGAGTATGTAGCCCAAAATATCCTTCAAAGGGAAGTAAAAGTTAGATTTACACCAACGGTGGTTCCGATAGATAGAGGAATGCTTTCGGTGGTGCATGTAAAAATAAGAAAAACCGACCTAAGGGAATTGTATAGGGAGACTTACTCCAACGAAAGGTTTGTAAAGGTGGTTAACCACCTCCCTAAAAGTAAGGAGGTGGCAAACAGCAACTACTGCTTTATCTACCCGATCTACGATGAGAGAAGCGGTTATGCGGTAATCGTTTCGGCTATAGACAACCTTTTAAAAGGTGCAAGTGGCCAAGCCATTCAGAATGCCAATTTAATGGTCGGCTTGGAAGAAGATTTGGGTTTAAATTGCGGAATACCTTCGATATTGTGAAAGAAAAGCCCGCGCGGAGCGCGGGAATATTTTTTAATTAAGCGTTAGCGGTTTCAGGTTCTTTTACTTCTACTTCTACAATATCGCTTTCCCAAAGACCGTGTTTTGTGCAGTAGGACATAGCGTGCAGTTTGAGCTTTTTCTTCATAGGAACGATGTAGAAATCTACCTCAACTTGGTCTTTTTGATTTCCGAGCATTTCGGGTTGTATTTGAACGTGTCCAAGCAAAGTTTCACCGTCCCAAAGCTGAACGTACGCGATATAGTGGTCGTGGTCCATAGGGTGGGCGTAATCTTTTCCAACCTTTACTTTTACTTTGAGTTTTTGACCTTTTACAGCCTCACCTTCAACGTATACGAAGGGAGAGTGCCTATCTACATAGTCAACTTTTGCTTCCGTTTTGGCGGTTTGGATTAATTCCGAATATCTGTTAATTTTGGGCATTGTCTTACCTCCTTTAATGTTTTGTTTGGTAAAAAACTTAAACTCCAAATGGAACTTTTTTAATGACAACCGTCAAAGGCTGATTTTTGGCATACTTAAACCTCAAAAGATGCAGCCGGTTTACCTTTACGTAAAAAGGTCGCAGGAAGCCCTAGATTTCGCCCAAAAGGTAAAAGACCTAATAGAAAAGGAAGGATTTAAGGTAGTTAGCGACCAACCGGAGGTCGATTTTGCGGAAAAAATCCCTTCCGAGGAGATAAAAAATTGCAAACTTTGTGTGGTTGTTGGAGGTGATGGAACCTTCTTAGCGGCAGCTAGAAAGGTTGCCCCTTTAGGGGTTCCTATAGTAGGAATAAACCTCGGAAGGTTTGGATTTTTAACCGAAATAGAAAGGAACGAGGTTGAAAAAATCCTTCCAATGGTTTTGAAAGGCAAGGTAGAGTCCCAAGACAGGTTGGTTTTGGAGGTGTTCAAAGAAAACAACGAAGGTAGAAGGTATATAGGTTGCGCTATTAACGATGTGGTAATTAGTAAATCCGCCCTTGCAAGGATGATAGATATATCGATAGATACCTCTTTGGGGCACTTGGGAACAATTTCGGGAGATGGAATAATTGTAGCCACACCGACCGGCTCGACCGCCTACGCCCTTGCCGCCGGAGGGCCTATTGTCTATCCAACTTTAAACGCAAAAGTGCTAGTACCTATTTGCCCCCATACCCTTACCCAACGCCCCTTAGTTCTAGCCGGTCCCGTTTCTTTAACCTTTACTTTAAAAACCGACTACAGCGAAGTTTTTTTAACCCTCGACGGTCAGATAGGAGAGGAGATAACCCACAAGGATAAGATTATTGTCCAAAAAGCTCCTTTTATGTTGAAGGTTTATCCGCATCCCTATCGGAGTTATTTCGATTTGGTAAGAATCAAACTAAAATGGGGAAAAAGATAGTTAAAAACCTTTTAAAGTGAAAAGCAGATTTTCCACCGCCAGTTTAAATTTCAATCCCCTTTTTAGTCCGACCTTCATATCCTCCAATAAGGGTTTAACTCTTTCAAAAACCTCCAAAGGGAACTCTCCATTTACCACTTTTTTGGTTAATTCCTCCTCAATAAGTTTTAAAAATAGCTCTTTTTCCTCCGTATCGAATTTCTCTATTTCTTCCGCTAACTTTACTATCTCCTCAAAAGTCAAGTTTGAATATCTGGAAAGCCGGGAAAGTATAGTGAAAAGATTTTCATTTTCAACCTTCAAAAGGTCAAAACTACCCTCTTCCAAAATAAGGTTCTCCACTTCCTTTAGAATGTCCCTATTGAGTTTTTTTAGAACTTCTTTTACCTCTTGAGGTTTTAAAGGTTTAAATTCCAATACCTGGCAACGGGAAACAATTGTTGGTAAAAGTTCTCCCATTGTTGTTGAAATTAAGATAAATAAAGTTCCCGGTGGAGGTTCTTCGAGAGTTTTTAAAAGTGCATTTTGTGCCTGCGTGTTCATCTTACCCGCTTGGTCGATGACAATAACTTTAAATTTACCGGTAGGTTTTAATGCAACAAACTCCTGAAGTTCCCTAATTTGGTCGATTTTTATCTGATTTCCGTCCGGAATTACTACCGCCAAATCGGGATGGTCCCCTATAAGGTAGGCAAAATGTTTTTTTCCATCATCACCTCGGGCGTAATAGAAAAATTTATCCTCCTCCCCTTTTTTCAAGGCTTCAATAAAACTGTTAATCTGTCTGCACGATTTGCAACCGTTGCATCCAAACGGCTCAAACTTTTGACATAAAAGTCCCTTTGCAAACTCCAATGCCAACAATTTTTTTCCTATTCCTTCTTTACCCACAAAGAGGAAAGCGTTTGGAATTTTTCCCAACTGTTGGCTTTTTTTTAAAAATTCCTTCTGAAGTTTATGACCTACCGTTTCCATCGGTGGGAAGGTTAAATTTAATCCGGTTTAATTTCCACGCCTAAGGAGGTCAATTTTTCGTGGAGCTCTTTTGGTAGCTTTACCGGTTTTCCATTTTTTATTACGCAGTGGGTTGTTTTTCCCTTAGCTTTCAGCTCTCCTTCTACCATAACGGTGTAGGAAAAACTGAATTTCAGACGGGTAAGTTCCTCTAAAGTTAAAACTACCTCAACCAAGTCGTCGTAGAAAACCGGTCTCAAATATTTTGCGTAAGCATCTATTAGAACAACCTCGTAGCCCAGCTTCCTAAATTTCGAATAGGGTAGTCCCAAGCTTCTTAAAAATTCCCCTCTGGTTTCTTCAAAAAGCCTAAAGTAATTGGAGTGATGCATAAAGCCTTGGGCGTCGGTTTCGTAAAATTGAATTCTGCGGGAGTAGGTAAACATTAGGTTACCTCATCTATTTCTTCGAAATTTTCTTTAGTTTGGTTCAAAACGGTATTTTGGGTTTCGGTTCCCGGGCAGTAAAGTCTACAAAATACAAAGGCAACTAGCGATATTACAAGTCCCCAAAAAACAACCATAAATAAAAGTGCACCGCCGTGCATTTATCAGTTAAGTATACTTGCAGAAGATTATTTTGCCCATACCCATAAAATAAATAAAAAAACTTTAAGGAGGTGTAAAATGGCGGATATCGAACAAAGGGTAAAGGAAATAATAGCGGACCAATTGGGTGAACCTATAGAGAATATCACTCCCGAAAAGGACTTTGTTCAAGATTTGGGAGCAGACTCACTAGATGTTGTTGAACTTGTTATGGCTCTTGAAGAGGAATTTGGAATAGAAATTCCCGAAGATGATGCCGAAAAAATCAGAACCGTTGGAGATGCCATCGAGTATATTAAACAAAAACTGGGCCAATCCTAAATCTCCCTTCCTCCTAACGGATTTAATTTTTTAAAAATTTCCATCTTTCGGTCTTTAAAATTTCTTATCCTTTAAGAGGTTATTTCTATGGGAAGTAGAAAACGTAGGGTGGTTATTACCGGCTTGGGAGCTATAACCCCCATAGGAAGCGACGTTAAAACTTTTTGGGAAAATCTTGTAAATGGTGTTTCCGGAATCGACCGTATAAAGGTAAATTTTAACCCCGACGATTATCCCGACCTTACGGTGAAAATAGCCGGCGAAGTTAAGGATTTCGACCCACTTAAATACTTCGATAAAAAGGAGGCTAAAAGGGTAAGTCGATACATACAATTTGGAGTTGCCGCCGCTATACAGGCTATTACGGATAGCGGTTTGGACAAGGCGAACATAGATAAATCGAAGGTGGGAGTAATTATAGGTTCCGGTATAGGTGGTCTAAAGGATATTGAAGACCAACATGAGGTTTTAAAAAATAGAGGAGCAAGGAGAGTCTCTCCCTTCTTTATCCCTTACGGGATTTCCAATATGATAGCCGGTCTTACCGCTATTAAGTTCGGATTTAAGGGTGTGAATTACTGTGTGGTTTCCGCCTGCGCTACCGGAACCCACTCTATTGGCGATGCCTACAAGCTTATTAAGGATGGAATGATAGATGTGGCGGTAGCCGGCGGTGCAGAGGCTGCGATTACCCCGCTCGGAGTGGCCGGCTTTGCCGTTATGAGGGCCCTCTCCACAAGAAACGATGAGCCTCAAAAGGCTTCACGTCCCTTTGATGCAAAAAGGGACGGCTTTGTAATGGGAGAAGGTGCCGGTATTTTAATTTTGGAGGAACTAGAGCACGCTCTGAAAAGGGGAGCACCCATCTACGCGGAGCTTGTAGGCTACGGTGCAACCGACGATGCCTACCATATAACCGCTCCCGATGAGAGTGGGGAAGGTCCTGCCGCCTGCATGAGAATGGCTATTGAAGATGCCGGTATTTCCCCCGAAGAGGTTGACTATATCAACGCTCACGGAACCTCAACGCCTTTAAACGATAAAACTGAAACAAAGGCTATTAAAAAGGTTTTCGGAGAGCACGCTTATAAATTGAAAATTTCCTCCAACAAATCGATGATTGGGCACCTTTTAGGAGCAGCGGGAGGTGTTGAAGCGGTAGCTACCGTTTTAACTCTTAAAGAGGGAATAATACCGCCAACTATAAATTACGAATATCCCGATCCCGATTGCGACCTCGATTACACACCCAATAAGGCGGTTAAAAAAGAAGTTAAATACGCTCTTAAAAATTCCTTCGGTTTTGGAGGAACCAACGCTTCCTTGCTGTTAAAAAAGTGGGAAGGTTAAAACTTTTTCTTTTTAGTTTTCTTTTTAACCCAAAACCTTTTACAGAAAAAACACTAACAACCTGTTGAAGGGATAAATAATTTAAATTTCCGTCGATGGGAGAAGTCCATATCCTACCTTCCGAAGTTAGAAATCTCATAGCCGCCGGGGAGGTTGTGGAAAGACCATCCAATGTTGTAAAGGAATTAATAGAGAATTCCCTTGACGCGGAGGCCAAGAAGTTAGAAATTGAAATAACCGGTTATGGAAAGAAACTTATAAAAGTTCGCGATAACGGTAAAGGTATTTTGAAGGAGGACCT
>JALSNH010000246.1 GCA_026987085.1 Aquificota bacterium
CCCCGTAGGTGGAGATTTTTTGAAAGAGACCCATATCGGTTATAAAATCGTCGGTAAACCTCACGTAGAGTTTTCCAACTTCGTAATCCCAATCGCGGGGAGGTTCTTCACCGAGGGCCGCCTGCAGGAGTCTTGCCGGTAGGTTTATACCAACTCCCGTTGAGAAGTAGACCCACGCGGGAAATCTCGGATTTATTTCAATCAGATAAATATCCCCTTCGGGGGTATAGATACATTCTAGTTCAAAGGCACTACGCCATTTGAACTCTTTAACGAAGTTTTCGGCCGCTTCGAGCATTTTGGGGTTTTTAATCGTTACACCTGTCCATGTCTTCCCAAGTTGGGTAATCCAGAGTTTTTTTATGTTTAAGAAGCCAAAATGTCCGCCCTCACCGTCACCCACTCCGACCAAATTGAGCTCTTCTCCACTTACTACCTGCTGAACCAAAACCGGATAGCCCCACTCAGCCACTATTACGTTGAACTTTTCGACCGCCTCTTGGTAATTGTAAACTTTGTAGGCCTTGTAAAAGAGACCTTTGACCATTGCGGGGTAACCGACCTCACTTAACGCCTCTTGGAGGCCTTTATAATCGATAACCGTAAAGGTTTTGGGAGATTTTACCCCTATACGGTCTGCAACCTCAGCCAACCTCTCTTTGGAGCGGAGTCTAAACTGCTCCTTTGTGGGTAAAAAGTTGGCTATACCGAGCTCTTTTAAACGGTCGGCGTATTCGATATAAATCGGCAGCTCCGCGTCAAGCGTTGGAATTACCGCATCGAGGCCGTAGCTGTTTTTTATATAGAGAAGTCTGTCAATAAAGGCATCAGCCCCCTGAGATGGGTAGGGCATCAGGTAGGATTTTTCGATGAGCCATTTCATATAAACTCCCGGCTCCATAGCATCGTAGGCCAACCCGACTATGGAGATAGCCTCGTTCCACGCCTTTAAACTTTTCGCTACGCCGACCCCCGGGCCGGGGTTGTCGACCGCATTTATGCCGGAAACTCCAACTTTAAGCTTTTCCATAACTTTTACCCCTTCTTAGGTTCCAAAATGCCCAAAATCCTCAGCTGCTCCTCAAAATCGTAAAAGTCCCTCCTAGCGGTGTTTTCATCCACCTCAAACTCCTCCGTAAGGGCTTTGATAACTTCCTCTTCCGATAACCCTTCGCGAAGCTTTTTTAGGATAAAGAGCCCCGTTTGGTTGGTGACGAAGGAGTTTCCTGTTTCTGGGTCAAAAATAAAACCTTCCTCGTTCAGTGCAAGGCGTTTAAGTTTCTCCATTAAAAATAGAAAATTAAAATTAAGGATTCTCAAAATCTAAGTATCCAACAGTATTTCAACAGTTCTGGATACATTTCTTTTGAGAACATCGAGGTTATAACCGCCTTCTAAAGAAAAAAGCAAAGGAACTTTTAATTCCTTTGCATATCCAGCTATAGATTTCACTATTAGCTCAATTCCTTTGTCACTTACCTCCAAACCTGTTAGTGGGTCATCTTTATGCAGGTCGTATCCTGCCGAAACTAAAATAAACTGAGGTTTAAAACCAAAA
>JALSNH010000247.1 GCA_026987085.1 Aquificota bacterium
TATTATCCTTCGGTAGGAGGGGTGGCCGAGAGGCCGAAGGCGGCTGCTTGCTAAGCAGTTGAGGGGGCTCACACCCCCTCCGTGGGTTCGAATCCCACCCCCTCCGCCATTAAAAGTCTTCCAATTTTGCAACATCCAACCTTTGGAGTATCGATTCTTTTGAAGTCCCCCCGTAGGTAATTCTTCTGTCGGCAACCACAGAAGGGTTTAGAAGTCTTAAAGCGTCCTCCTCAAATTGGTTGGAAAATTGCTTTAGTTCCTCCAAAGAGAGTTCCTCCATTCTTTTGCCCTTCGATAGGACATAGTTAACAAGGGAACCGACAATGTGGTGGGCCTCTCTAAAGGGGACACCCTTATTGACAAGGTAGTTGGCCAGGTCGGTTGCCAGTGTAAGGTTTCCGGCATTCTCTTCCATTCTCTCCTTGTTGGGTTTAAGACCTTCTATTACTTTCCTCATACCGATAAGCGACCCCTTTAAGGTCCTTACGGCATCAAATACCGGCTCCTTATCCTCCTGAAGGTCCCTGTTGTAGGACATCGGTAGGCCCTTTATAACTGTTGAGAGGGCTACATAATCGCCCAAAACACGGCCGCTTTTACCCCTAATGAGTTCCAAAACGTCGGGATTCTTTTTATTGGGCATTATCGATGAGCCGGTGCAAAGCTTATCGGGAAGGTCTACATATCCGAACTCTTCGGAAGCCCAGATAATGAGGTCTTCCGCCAACCTCGAAAGGTGGAGCATCGTTATGTTGCACGCGTTTAAAAATTCAACCGCAAAGTCCCTATCGGCGGTTGCGTCCATAGAGTTCCTTAAAACTCTTACAAAACCGAGCTCTTGGGCTGTATAAAAACGGTCGAGTGGAAAATCAACACCGGCCAAAGCTCCGCTTCCAAGTGGTGAGGCATCGAGCCTTCTAAAAACATCTGCAAAGCGTTGGGCGTCCCTTAAAAACATCTCACGGTATGCCAAAAACCAGTGGGCGAGTCTTATAGGTTGC
The DNA here is from genome assembly GCA_026987085.1 of Aquificota bacterium. GTDB lineage: Bacteria > Aquificota > Aquificia > Aquificales > QOAS01 > QOAS01. The sequence goes on from JALSNH010000247.1 coordinate 1,002, forward strand.
GCCTTTTGCAGGTGGGTATAGCCGCTTACGATAATATCGACCGTTTCCTCCGCTTTTTGGACCAAGGCTTTTCTAAGTTCCTTTAGAAGGTTAAGAATCTCTTTAATTTGACTTTTGAGGTAGAGTCTAAAGTCGGTAGCAACCTGGTCATTTCTGCTGCGGGCGGTGTGGAGTTTGCCCCCAACCCTCCCTATACGGTTGATGAGCTCTTTTTCTATATTCATATGGACATCTTCGAACTCCCTTTTCCATTGAAAGTTTCCTTTTTTAATGTCCTCCAAAATGGACTTAAGTCCTTCAATAATTTGTTTTGCCTCTTCTTCGGTTAGAACTCCCGCCCTTTGAAGGGTTTTTGTATGGGCTATACTCTGTTTGATATCGACTTCGGCCAACTCCCTATCGAAGGAAACGCTTTCGGTAAACTCTTCCACAAATTGGTCGGTATTTTCGGAAAATCGACCGCCCCAAGGTTTTTCTTTACCTTCCATAGAAAGGATTATTGAACTCACTCTCAGGGTTATTTTCTGCCTTTTTTCTT
>JALSNH010000248.1 GCA_026987085.1 Aquificota bacterium
TTTATGAACAATATAGATGCCTTCAACCGCTATATCAAATATGCGGAGGAAAAAGCTGAGCAGGTAATAGTAAACAGCGAAAACTCATATGCCCACTATTTTTATACCGTTACCGTAGATTTGGACCGAATAGGGGTTTGGGAACCTTTGGAGGGGGAACCCAAAAGGGTATTAAAACCTGAGCATGCTAAAGAAAGAATAACCCAACTTCTGGAGGTAATTAAAAACCTCTCCCGAAGGGTCAAAGGTAGAAGGGAAAGCCTATCTCCTATATTTGTAATAGGAGGCGTATTTTCCGTTAAAAATCCATTTTTTGCGGACGCTATAAAAGCCAAAGAGACCCAAGAGGGTAAACTCTACTTAGAAGTTCAACCACTTTTGGAAGCTATAGAACTTATCCCCAAAGAGGAGAGAAATAAGGTCGTTTGCGGTATCTCCGAAGGGCATTTTGCCAATGCGGAAGAAATAAAGCAAAAACTTAAGGAGGCGGGAATTGAAGTTCTCTCCGTAGGGAGGGCTTTTGAGGAATACAAAAAACAGGTTGAGGAATTTTACAACGGTTTAACCTCCAAAGGAGAAAGCAAAAATGGAAACTCCTAAAGAGGTTTTAAAGTTTGAAATCTTTGCCCCGATAGCGGTTTTTAAAACACCTTTTTCCGTTAAAGGTTTTGAAACCTTTCCGCTCCCACCCTACTCTACGGTTATAGGACTGCTTTACACCGCTTTGGGTAGAAAATATAACGGAGAGAAATTTTCCCTATCGGTTCAGGGAGATTACGAAGTCCTCTTTAGGGATTATCTGACATTTAGAAAATACAACAAAGAGAAAAAAAAGTTAGGAACAAAACCTTTGGAGGTTCCCTTTTTGTTCAACTTTAAACTCGTTTGCCACATTTTGGGAGATAGAGAAATTTTAGACCTCTTTGAGGAAGCCCTAAAAAAACCCAAGACCTATTTAGGATTGGGAATAAGAGAGATACCGGTTAAGGTTCTCAAAGTCAAAAAACTAAAAGCGGAGTGGAAAACTTTAAAAGAACCGAAAAAGTTGAAATACAACGCCTTTATACCTCTTAGGTGGTTGGATTATTTAAATTTTTACACCGCAAAGGGTAAATTTTCGGAATTGGGAGGTATAGAGTTTTTCGTTCCCTCCTTCCTAAAGAAGTTAAAGCCTTACAGGGACTACCGATTTGAGGAGGTGGTTTATATCCCCAAAGGGACGGAAATTGAGGAAAATTCGGAAGTTCTTACAGACGAGGAAGGCGACTTTATTTTCCCCACGGAGGAAGGATAATGAAACAAAAAACCCTTTTTGAGGTAAAAAAACAAAACCAAAACACTTGCGGTGAACCGATTTTTAAACAAACCAATTGGCTTATTTCCGCCTCTTTGGTGGGACTTTTAAAGGTTTTAAAGGAGTTTCAATATCCAATAGAGGAATATGCGGAAGGAAAAACTGTAAAAATCCCTAAAGAGGTTTGGGAAAAATTGCCCAAACTTTATGCGGAA
>JALSNH010000249.1 GCA_026987085.1 Aquificota bacterium
TTATAATTTAACAAGTATTCTTGTATTACTTCTAACCAACATATCATTATATTTTTTACCTTATATCACACATTTTCTTTTGCTCTTAATTTTACCATTATTTCCTTTATACTATCTCATATTTTCTCTAATCATAGCATTAGTAATCATATCGTACTTATCAACAAATTATAGTAATTTTTCATCCTTTTTATGTATCATCTTACATCTTTTCACTCTCTTAAATTTATATATTCTAATTTATATTCTTGTTTCACATATCTATAAAATTCTTCTATTAACCATCTTCTTGAATATAACATCACTATCTTTTTTGCTTCTTCTTTATTCCTTACTTTCTTACTTGTAAGTAACATTATATTCTGTTTCTTATTCTTCACAACTACTAAATAATATTCTCTTTTATTATTACTTTCATACAATTTAACCCTTCCATAATATAATTTTCATCTCATCTTTCAGCTTTTTATTATTATATCTATCTCTTCTTTTGTTCATCTTAATTTTGTATATGCATTTTCTATCCATACTGTCTTTCATTTTATCTTTACATATCTTCATCTTTTCATCCTTATTAAAAAATGTTCTTCTATTTTTCTTATAAATTCCATTATCTCTTTATAATCATATCATCTATCTAATATATACATCAAATCTATATTCTTTGGCTTATTCTCTCTTATTGTTCTTAGCAATTTCATTGTTTCATTATTATCTGATTTATAATCTATTTTCCTTGAATATATATTTCATAAAATTGGTACTGTTTCATTTTTTTCATTAAATGCTACTGCTGTTTCTAGCACTATTCATTTTACTATTTCACCCTTACTTCCATCATGTACTTTTGACATTGCTGCATTTTTACTATACTCTTTCTTTATATCTCATCCATCTATTGCTATATACACTATTTGCTTTCCTTTTCATAATTGTTTTATTGTATAATTTACATATTTTTTCATATATTTCATTGCTGTATCTTTTGTCAAAAACTTTGAAAAACTTGCTACTTTATTTTTTACATTCTTACTACCTACTTTCTTTGCTATTCCTAACAAACTTATATTTTTTATTTTAGAAAAACCAAATACTATATCTTTTATTAGTCTTCTTCCATCTATTTTAATATTTCTTGTTATAGTATACAATCTATTATAAATAGTTTCTGTATTTTCAGATATTTTTTTTAAAATATCCTTGTTTTCAAACATTTTTTGTGTATATTTCATTTGCAGTTAAGTTATGTATTAAAAAAGCCTCTAATAGTATAACTATTTTAGAGGCTTTTTCTATTAAATCTGCAAAAATTTATTCTAATTTTTCCCAGTTTTTATCTATACTTTCTTTGTATCTTTTATAAAGTTAGTGCAGAAGGTTATAATTTAAAATACTAATAATTTTATCCACAAAATTTTGATAAATTACAATAGTTTTTTCTAAACTTTCTTTATCTATATTTAGTCTATTTTTCAATAACTTTAAATGTGAATTGTATTCTACAATACC
>JALSNH010000250.1 GCA_026987085.1 Aquificota bacterium
GTTGCAGTTAATGCCTGCTAAATGCGGGATTGCGACGGTGGTATCTTCCTCTCTAAATGGATAAACAATGTCTTATGTTGCAGTTAATGCCCGCTAAAGCGGGATACAAAGAAATCAAAAAAACTACACTATCCCTTAATGGAGGAATTTAAAACCTTATCCTTTCGGCTTTTGGATTTGTTAGGTATCTCAATAGACCCTAAAAAGGTTAGATTTTTAAAGTTAGAATTTCCAGAGTATTTTAAAAAGGACCCGGATTTAGTTTTTGAATATCGAGGAAAAATCTACCATATAGAAATCCAGTCGGAGGATAATCCTAAAGCAACCCTTCGGATGCTCTATTACCACACCCTCATATTGGGAAATTACGAAAAATGTCCTAGGCAGTTTATGTTTTATATAGGTAAAAAACCCTCTAAACGGATAAAACCATTTTTAAAAAACCCAAACTTGGAATATTACTACACATTGATAGATGTAAACCGGATAGATTGCTCGGAAATTTTGGGAAGCTCTTCACAAGACTATTGGATTTTAGCAATCCTATGCCAACTTGGGAAGGATGCCAAAGGTGTTAAAGAAATCCTTAAAAGCTTGTCTCTCATAGAAAATCCCCAAGAGAGGAGAAAGCAGTTTAAGTCTATCCTCCAAATGGCGAGCATTGAATCAAAAAATTTGAAATTACTCACAAAATTTGAAAAAGGGTTTTTTGCAAGAAGAGATTGGAATTTAAAAACGAGAAATCGGCAGTAAATCGATTTCGCTAATAACAATTTTTTCTAATGAAATCTCTAAAAGAGGTTTACCTCTCCAAACCCGCTTAAAAGTAGAATTTTGCATAATGCCTCTAAAAGTATTTTTAAAACTCCACCTTTCGGAGGAAATAGAAACCTCTCTCCTTACCTCCGACAAAGTTCACGGTCTGTTTTTCTCCCTTATAGGTGAAGATTTAGCAGAAAAATTCCACAAAGAGTATAAAAACATAAAACCCTTTTCCTTGTATTGCAAAGAACTTTTTAAAAACCAAACTGCAAAGGTTTTAAATTTTGAGGTTAACCTCTTGGAGGATTCACTTATTCCAAAACTTCTTTCGGGGTTTATTTTGAGTAAACAAAAAACTTTTTGAATATAAACTCCAAACAAATAGAAGTAAAGGTAGATTTCAAAGTCCCTCAAAGGTGGATTAAGCCTTACAACTCCCTTGCGGAAGTTGAAGAAACCAACCCAAAGGTGGAGATTAAATTTGTCTCGCCTACCACCTTTAGGAGGGAAAATATAGACTTTCCTTTTCCTTTGCCCGAGCTTTTGCTTAAAGGTCTAGTCAAAAAGTGGTTGGCATTTTCCCAAATACCTATAGAGGTGGACCTAAGGAAATACTACAACCTCATAGAGGTGGAAAGATATACTCTAAAAACCAAAAAGGTGGAATTTTCTAATGGTGGAAAGCTTACAACTTTTGTTGGAGAGATAGTTTATAACCTATCCGAGGTGGAAAATAAAGAAG
>JALSNH010000251.1 GCA_026987085.1 Aquificota bacterium
GGAGGCTGCGGAAACGCCGGTATGCAGGTTGCCGGTTTGGAAAGCCCCGAGGCCAAAAAGTTGGCCGGTCCGAAACTCAGGGAACTTTGCGAACAGCTCAACATTCCGCCGGTTCTATCGTTCGGAACCTGCACCGATACCGGAAGGGTGATAATGACCACCGTAGCGTTGGCCGACTATATAGGTGTCGATACGGCCGACCTACCCGCCGCCGTTACGGCCCCCGAGTATATGGAGCAAAAGGCGGTGGTGGACGGCTTTTCCGCCGTAGCTATGGGCTTTTACACCCATGTATCACCCACCCCTCCCGTAGGAGGTTCGGACAAGGTTGCCAAACTTTTAACGGAAGATGTGGAAAAACTAACCGGCGGAAAGGTTGCTTTAGGGGAGGACCCCGTAGAGGTAGCAAACGGTATAGAAAAACATATCCTCCAAAAGAGGGAAAAATTGGGTCTTAAACCGTGAATTACCCTACATTAAAGCGCAAGGCTTCGGACGTGAGCCGCGCAAATTGTGTTATAGATACGGGGATTTTACCTCCCCGTCTTTCTATAAAGAATTTACTTTTTTGCTTTCTTTTCCTTTTTGGAGGTTGTTTTATTTTTTATAGCAACAATTTCGGGAATGTAAAATTTCCCATCTTCTGTAAGGTATCCTAAGCGAAAATTTGTTTTTGAATTTCTTACACTGGTAATCCATATTTCTTTTAAACCTTTTATTGGAGAGGGTTTATAGCTGATTGTTCCGACAAAGGGAGCCAAGTATTTACCATCTTCAGTTATATAGAATTCAACCTCCTTTTTAAAACCATCTTTTTCTAATATTCCTTCGGCAGTGCAAAAACCTTTTAACGTTTTAGAAGGCTTTATTGAAATAACTTCCTTAACAGGGATATTTTGTTCTTTCAAAGCGTTTAAAACCGTTTGAGGTTGAGGGCATGCAAAAACTAAACCACCGATAGGTAAAAGATATATTAACCTCCTCATTGAGGAGACAATTATTACATACCGAAAGAGGTATGGAAAGAATACAAAACCGACTATAGAAAAGTAAAAGAAAATCCCACTTTAAGCTTTGAAATTTTCATCCTGTCGAAACTGATAAAAACGGGAAATGCAATTCTAATAGACCTAGACAATGTTTCGGAAGAGGAAGTTAAAAGGTTCGTTAAATACCTCCACAGATTGGGAATTTATCCCGAGATACGGCGTTCAGCTTCCGGAAAAGGATATCACATCTATATACACCTCATCTATCATGTAGTAAAAAGACAGAAAACGGAGATAGTAAATAGCCTGCACGGAAGAATTAAGCAAAAAATAGATGAAGGAACTTTCTACAAACTACCTTATGCAAACGACTACAGGATAGAGCTAATAGAAACGGCAGTTAAAGAGGTTCTGAGAAGGTTAAAAATCCGCTACGATAGCGTATCGGCAAAAAGGGTATTGGTAGCAGAAAGCGGTTTTAATTCCACTAAGTCGGTATAAAAC
>JALSNH010000252.1 GCA_026987085.1 Aquificota bacterium
CTTTAGCTCCAGCAAAACTCTCTATATGCACAGTTTTTGCAGTACTTGTTCTTTTTAGTAGGGGGTGGAAGCTGTTCTTCTATTATTTTCTCTATCTCTAAAACGGCTTTTTCTATTTCCTTTTCAAGGGTATGGGTTAGTATTACTTTTATCCTTTTTCTTTCTTCGGGAATTAGGAGCTCCCCCTCAAGCTTTTCTCCTCTTGTAGTCTTTAGATTCCTTTAATTACCTCCTGAGATTGATTTTTCTCTATAGATGTCTTCCTCAACATCTGAAAGTTTCTGTTCTTCAGTTTTCTTAAGCTTAAGCTTAGACTTTAAATAGGAGAGATCAAAAATGTTCTCAATAAGTTCGTCGTCTATCTCTGCCTTGATAACATCGGGGATAAGCCAATATTCAACTCCAGAAATTAGTTTAAAGCGGTGATTTATAAGTTCCAACTTAGCTTTATCAAGGATTTTATAACACTCAGGACAAACTGGAAAACCTCTAAGATGGTGCTTTTCTGAAAATCCCGGTAAATAACCTATTTTATCTAAGGTATAAAAAGTAAATGGTGAACGCTTACCCGAAACTAAAGTCTCTTTTCCACAAAGAGAACAAATTCCCTTATCAAGCTTTCCTAGTTTGCTTAAATAGAACTCCTCAAAGGCCTTTTTAAATTGAGGAATCTCGCCAACAAACTTTCCGTTTATTCTCAAAGTAATGAAAACTTTTTGTTTAGAGCTGAGGTTCTTTTGATTAGATTTAAGAAGATCGTTTTCTATTAAGTTCTTCCTTACTTTAGTTTTAATTATATCTAAATCTTGTAAAAGGGGGATTGATTTCTCAAACTTTTTTAAGTTTTTCAGTATGCCGTTGAGATTTTTTATGCTTTTCTCTATATCCCCTAGTTTTAAAGTAGGGGAAAAATTGGGAGGATTTCTTCCTCCTGTTGTCGGTTTATGTAATAACTTATCTTCAATAGCTGAAATGTTTTTCGTTAGTTCAATGCTCTTGAAACGTCCTTCCTCGTCAACATCTAAAATTACAAGATGTTCAGCATCAATTTTTTCTAAGGGAATTTGAGCCTTCCCCTTGGTTATTAACTTACCAAACTTATATAGAGCTTCAATCATCTAATTTGCCCTGCCTGTTAGTTTCTGTTTAAGCTCTTAACCTGTTAACTATTCTCTTTCTGCGAAAGTAGCTTATACCTTAGAAAGCAGGGATTCGGGAGCTCTTCTATCTCCCTCTAGTTTTCCCCCTCCACCTACAAACTCTGGGCAAACCGTTCAACTACGATTAAACTACAAATCCTTAGGAGTATCAAGCTGTATTTTCCCCTTTAAAAAGCAAGGTTTTAACCTGTTTTTTTACAAACTATCTGATACTCCAAAAATCAATCACTAACGGCCACCATTCCAAAACCTTGGCTGTTTCTATCTCCAAGTCCTGCTTTTAAGGCTACCTCTATAACCTGGGGTTCAGCTTCTATTGTGAACTTTCCTTT
>JALSNH010000253.1 GCA_026987085.1 Aquificota bacterium
GGTAAGGGAAACCCAACTTAACTCCCGCCTCGGCGAAGGCATCTATTATTTCGGCAACAAAAGCGGGACCGCTACCGGCCAAGGCGGTAATCGCATCTATTAAAGGTTCCTCTATTTCCAAAACCAACCCTGTTTGAGAAAGAAACTCTTTAACTTTTGACCTTTCTGAGTTTTCCAGCTTTTTTCCAAAAGATACACCCCAAACACCTTTGTTGACAGAAACATTTATATTGGGCATTGTTCTAACAACTTTTGCCCCTTTGGGGAGTAATTCCTCCAATTTTCGGAGAGGAATACCTGCCATAACGGAGATAACAATCTGGTTTTCCAAATATAGGGCTATTTTTTCTAAAACACTTTCGGCGTCTTTGGGTTTTACCGCAACCACCAGAAGTTCGGAATTTTTTACCACTTCCTCCAAGGGTAAAACATTGAAACCCTCTTTCTCGAGGCGTTTTTTGGAATTTTCACTCTTTACCGCTAAAAGGAAATCATCTTTTTTAAACTTACCCGATTTGGTTAAACCTTCATAGATAGCCCTTGCCATGTTTCCAAAGCCTATAAAACCGACTTTCATAGATGAAATTATTGTCCTTTGAAAGGTTCCTACCACAGATAGAAAGGAAGAAGACAAACTCTATTAAACATTCTCCTAAAAACTTTAAACAAGCTATCCGGTTTACATTCGCTAAATTAAAAGATTTGTTTCTTATGAGAACTACCTTTAAAGCATAACTTCCGGAAAAATTTACACCGCTCGAATTTAAAAATCTTGAGTTAAATCTAAATCCCTCTAAAAATTCTAACTTTTCCCAGCCCCATTGTTGTTTTCCTACCCACCAAAGCCCATGTAGTGTAGGATAACAAAATGTTAAACCACCTTAACGCCTCTTTGTTTATCCCCGATAAGTTATAAATTGTATAACCCTGAAATACCGTTAATTTCCCTCCATTCGAGAATCTTACTTTCCCCGTTTTCAGTTTATATTTCTCCACCTTTATTTGATCGTAAAACTTTCTTAGATCTATATCTATAGATACCTTCGAAAATTTCAACCACTTTTTTACCAATCCTTTAAATATTAACTCTGGTATTGGAAATGGAAAATCTATATCGTTCCTCCTAAAGGTTGTTGGTGCTATAAATTTTATTCCTATTTTTGTTTCAACTTTCACTTCCTTCACTAGAGTCTCATAGCTTTTTATCCATTTTTGAAGAGCTTTTATCGAAAAATCACCTTTTATTGGTTCTTCCATATATAAGACCGCTTCCTTTTTTCCCAATAACAAACCCGACAGTAAAGTTGTTAATAGCGAATCCTCTAGTAGGTTTACTTCTATTGTCAATTCCTCCGTTTCATCTTTTTTAAAAATCTCCTTACAGTAGAGGGTATATGGCTTGATATCTCTATACTCTTGGTGTAATCTTTCAGATAATCTCTCTCCTATAAGCGAAAAAAACAACCCATGCACTTTATCCGGAGTTAGTTTCTTTCCCAAAATAGGCTTTTCAAATTTTACCTTTATGCAAATCTTTGTAGGCATCTACATTTAAACATTTATCTATAAAGGGATAAATCACTCGCAGTCTTATGCTTTAGTTATTTTAAAAGAAAGCCGCGCTCCGCGCGGGAATTTAATAAACGAAAATAAAGTTATACTTACTGCACTTATTGTAAGGCACAAATTTTGTATTGGGTGGCAGATCGCCTCTCACATACAAAAAGCGGAAGGCTCCCCAATCACCATAAAAGGTTATACCTTTAATCCAGCCCTGATAATAAGCGTTGGTTAAAGCCTTTAGAAGGAATAAATCCTCTCTGCAAGGGTTTCTCAAGATTTTAAACTTTAAAGGTTTAGGAGAAGCTATTAGAAAATTTTTCCAATTATTGAGAAATCTTTCTTTTATCGCATCTTCTAAATTTCTAAACTCTTTATATGAGCTATTTAAGGAAAAATGTTTCTTTAACCACCATTCGGCGTAAGCATTATAAGAAGCTTGCGTTTTTCCTAAAAGGGTAGGATATTTTTTTAACATCTTTTGGAAGGATTCATAGGTAATTTTTTTCAAAAAGTAGCGATAATTTTTACAATCAAAGTTTAGGGCAGAGCAACTGGCAAGCGATAACATTTCAGTGGCTTCTTTATCCATAGCATAGGAAGCGTAAAGTTTTCCGAATTGATAGTAGCTTTCAAGCTTTGCATAAACATAGGGCTGTTCCAAAGCTTTTCCCGTGGTTTCATACTCCGTAACAAGTCCTTGAACGGAATCTAAAAGTTCCATTAGAGAGGAAGCAAAAAGTGAGCTACTGAAAATAAAAAGCCCTAAAAGTTTTTTTATCATCGAAATACATTTTAAATCCATATAAGGTATTTGAAAAAAACTATTTTTACCTTCAGATTTAGCTACAGGATATACGCCAAATGTAATTGATTACATTCTTCTTTAAAAAGGCTACGATGTTATAAAGTTGAATATTTTTGATTCTTCATATAGGAAAAATTAATAGCTTTACATCGGAATTTATCTATCTATTAGATAGGGTTCCTTGCTCATTTCAAATCTTGATTTTCAACTGAAGAGGTATAAAATTAAGTTCCTGAGGCGGTTTTCTAAAGTCCGCCATATCTATGAAGGGTAGGGAAGGTTCCTATTTTGGTGAGGAAAAACATTTTCTTTTTTGGTATACTAATTGTTTTGCCAACGGGGCGTAGCTCAGAGGCAGAGCGCTGGCATGGGGGGCCAGAGGTCGCCGGTTCGATCCCGGCCGCCCCGACCACTTTAGTATTCCTACAAGTAGGAATTTCTAGGAGATAATTTTTCTATAACCCAATGGTAGAGGAAACCAAGAAACCAAAAGCCTATATTTCAAAAATTGTTGTTGAAGGTTTCAAATCTTACGGACCAAAGCGGAGAGAAATACCTCTGGGAGAAGGATTTGTAGCTATTGTAGGTCCCAACGGTTCGGGAAAGTCCAATATAGGGGATGCTATTAGCTTTGCTTTGGGGTTAGCATCTTCAAAAGTTTTGAGGGCCAAAAACCTTTCCTACCTTATTTGGCATAAAGGAGATAAAAAAGCCGATTACGCCTACGTTGAAGTTCACTTTAAAAATGAGGGTGCTTTTCCTATAGACAGTTCCGAAGTTGTTTTTTCAAGAAAGGTTTTTCCCAACGGAAGGAGCGTCTTCAAAATAAATGGAAAAACTGTTAAGGAGAGGGACGTTAAGGATTTACTTACAAGGGCCGGTATTACCGAAAACGCTTACAACGTGGTTTTACAAGGAGACATTATCCACTTTCTAAAAATGACTCCACTACAGCGTAGAAAGCTTATAGAGGATATAGCAGGAATAGGGGAGTTCGATGAAAAGAAAGAAAAGGCGTTAATAGAACTTGGCGAGGTGGAGGTAAAACTTAACGAACTAAAACTGGTTTTGGAAGAATTGGAAACCCGTTTAGGGGAATTGGAAAAAGACCGTCAAAGGCTGGAAAACTACAAGACTTTAAAGGAAAAGGAAAAAGAGTTAGATACCAAGTTAGTTTTAAAACAAATTTTCCAACTGAAAAGGAAAAAGGGTGAATTTGAAAGTTTTCTAAAAGAGGTTGAAAAAAAGATAACCGACCTTCAGGAAGAAAGGGAAAATTTAAAAAGACTTTTAGATGAAAAAGAAAAACAACTTGAAGAGATAGAAAGACTTCTTGAACCTCACCGGGAGAATCTTGGTAGATTGGAAACCAGCGAGGAGTTTCTAAAAAATGAATTGAAAGACCTCGAAAGTAGGGAAAAAAATCTACTATCAACTTTGGAAGGTTTGGAAAAAAAGGAAAAGGAACTTTTAGAGGAGATAAAGGAGCTCAAGCATCAAAAGGAAATCGTTGAAGGGGAGATAGAAACCTTAAAAGGAGAGATTGAAAAAAAGGAAAAAGAACTTGCGGAGTTTGATAGTCAAATAAATGGGCTCCAGGAGAGGTTTGGAAAGGCTTTGAAAAGGTTAAGTTGGATTGAGGAAAAATTGAAAGACCTTTCGAAGGAGCGAAAGGAAAAAGAGAAGGAGTTAAATGAACTTTTAAGGGAACTTGATAAGCTCGACCAGAAGGTTGAGCAAACAGAAGAAAATCTCCGTCAATTGGAGGAACAAAAAAGGGAAGTTTTAACCCTCTTTATAGGAAATGCGGCAGCGGAAAAAGAAAAATATCAAAAAATTGTTGATGAAAAGAAAAAAGTTGTGGAAAGTTTACAGTTAAGGCTTCAGCAAATAGAAAAGAAAATAGAAGAGATCCGCCGAAGGCGGGAGGAAACTTTAAAAGAGATAGTCCGTTTGGAAGCCCAAGGAAATTTTACAGAAAACGAGGTCGTAAACTATTTAAAACGGAATATTTCCGGTGTTTATGGAACTGTTGCCGAGCTTATAAAGGTAAAAGATGAGGAACTTTTGATTCCTATAGAGGTTGCAGGAGGAAATAGGCTCCGTTATGTGGTTGTGGAAGATGAAGATGTAGCCAAAGAGTGTATCTCCCTACTAAAAAGAGAAAACCTTGGAAGGTTAACCTTTATACCACTATCCAGAATAAGGGTTCCGAAAACCGATTTCCTTCCAAGGGTAAGGGGGGTTATCGATTTCGTTTACAGGTTGGTAGATTACGACCCTTCCGTTGAAAAAGCCATTCTTTATGTTTTCGGAGACACCATTTTAGTAGAGGATTACGAAACCGCTAAGAGGTTAGGGATAGGTATCTACCGTATGGTTACCCTTTCGGGGGAACTTTTTGAAAAGGGTGGAACTATTACCGGTGGAACCTATAAGAGTTCTAACCTTTTACAGGCTTCCTATATAAAACAACGTTTGGAGGAGCTTAAGAGTGAATTGGTAAACCTTGAAAAGAGAAAAGAGAAACTGGAAAAGGAATACAAAAAGGTGAAGGAACAGCTTTGGTCTGAGGAAGGAACCCTTAATTATGCTTTGAATAAATTAAAAGAGTTGGAAGGTAGCAGCAACTCGGCTGCTGAAAGGTTGAAAAAAATTGAAAAGAAAATCCAGCAGGGAGAGGAATATTTAGAGTTTCTCCGCGAGGAGTTGAAAAGAAAAGAGAATCTTCTTTCAGAGTTGCAGGAAACTATAGCGAAACTCGATATGGAAATAGAGGATTATGAACGGGAAAAGGAAAGTTTAATGGAGGAGATTTCCCAAAGTGGATTGGATTCTTTAAGGGAGCAGAGGAATATTCTCCTTAAACAATTGGAAGAACTTAAAAAGATTTTTGGCAAAAAGGAAAAAGAGCTTATCAAGTTAAATTCGCAACTTGAAAATCTGCAGAGGGAATTTCAAAACCTTGAGGAGGAAAAGAAAAAATCTTTTGAGGAACTCGAGGGTATAAAAAGACGCAGGGAGGAAGTAATAAGGGAAATAGAGGAGATAAAACATCGTCTAGAAAAATTGGGTGAAGAAGTTGTTGCTTTAATGGATAAAAAGGAGACTTTAAAATTTGAAAGGGATCAAATTAAAAAAGAGCTCCTTGTTTTGGAAGCAAAAATAGAGAAACAAAAAAAGGAAAGGGAAGAACTTTTAACCGAACTGGCAAAGTTGGAACAGGAAATTTCTACTTTGCAGGAACAGCTTTCAGAAGAGGACCTTTTAAAGGAGCCTGTTGAAAGTGTTAGCCAATTAAAGGAAGAATTAAAAAGGGTTAGAAACGAACTTGCAAAGTTGGGAAATATAAACTTCCGTGCCGAGGAAGAATATTTGGAGGTTGAAAACCGGTATAGGGAAATAAAGGAAAAATATGAAACCCTTAAGAGGGAACGGAAAGCTTTAACCGACTTTATCGATGAGGTTGAAAAGAAAAAGGCCAAAATTTTTATGGATACATTTAAAACTATCAACAGATACTTTAAGGAAATCTTCGCTTTTCTATCACCCGGCGGAAAGGCCTATATGGAGATAGAAAAACCCTATGACCCTTTTGCCGGCGGAATAAATATGTTTGTAAAACCCAGAGGTAAGGAGGTCAAATATCTAGAGGCTATGTCGGGAGGAGAAAAAACTTTAGCTGCCTTGGCTCTCATTTTTGCTTTACAAAGATATAAACCTGCTCCTTTCTATTACTTTGATGAGGTCGATGCCCACTTAGATGAAGTTAACGCCACCAAAGTGGGAGAGTTGATAAAACAGTATTCTAAGGAAGCCCAATTTGTAGTTGTAACCTTACGTGAAAGTGTAGCCTATTTGGCCGATAGAATTATTGGAGTCACCTCTAAAGGAGGTATATCTCAAACATATTTTGTTGAACCTTCCATTTTTGAAACTTCCAAAATTTCTTAACCTTTATTTTCCTATTGCGGTAAAAACTTTAATTAATCCCGTGTTTGGAGGTTGGTAGAGAAAATGGAAAAGCACATTCAAACAATAACAATCCACGGAGGAAAGGATAATTACGAACCCGTTAAATCGCTACACCCTCCCATATATCAAACTGTTTCTTTTGAACAGCGTGGACAGTCGGTTATAACCCACCGCGAGACGGAGCTTAAATATTCCCGCGAAGAAAACCCCACCGTTATGCTTCTCGAGAAGAAATTGGCACTTCTTGAAGAGGGAGAGGATGCACTCTGTTTTGCCAGCGGTATGTCTGCTATATCCTCAACGTTCATCCACTTTCTCGGAAAGGGCGATAAGATTTTGATGCCCTACGAGAGTTATGGAACTACCCAAAAGCTCGTTAAAAGGTTGGCGGAAAAATTTGGAATAGAACCCGTTTTGGTTTTTCCCGATACCGAGGAAATCCTAAAAAGGTTGGACAAGGATATTAAAGTCCTATTTTTGGAAACTATTACCAATCCCACCTTAAAAGTTTTCGATATTCCCAAGCTTGCGGAGGCATGTAAGGAAACGGGAACAACCCTTATAGTGGATAATACCTTTGCCACTCCCGTTTTATA
>JALSNH010000254.1 GCA_026987085.1 Aquificota bacterium
TTTTTAGAGTCCTCAAAGATGGGTCGTTGGCAAAACTTCCCGGTTTTGGTCCTAAAAAGGTTGAAAAAATCCTAAAAGGGATAGAGCTTTGGCAAAAGGCCCAAGAGAGGATAGCCTTAGTGGTGGCTCTACCTTTGGCGGAAGATGTAATAAACCACCTTAAAAGGGAGGTAGGACACTTAATCGAACAAATCACCGTAGCGGGTAGTGTTCGGCGAATGAAGGAAACTATAAGAGATTTCGATATTTTGGTATCCGCAAAAAGGGAGCATTGGAAGGAAATCCATAAGGCCTTTGTAAGTTTTCCCGATATAGAGGATATTCAACTCCATGGGGAGACAAAATCCACTATCCTTTTAAAGGAATATCATCGTCAGTGTGACCTTAGGACGGTTGAACCGGAAAGTTGGGGAGCAGCGCTCCAATACTTTACCGGCTCAAAACATCACAACATAAAGCTTAGGGAGATAGCCAAAGATAAAGGTTTAAAAATCAACGAATATGGAGTTTTTGATATAAAAACTGGCAAAAAGATTGCCGGCAAAACGGAGGAGGAGGTTTACTCCATTTTGGGAATGCAATTTATCCCTCCGGAAATAAGGGAAAATACTGGCGAAATAGAGGCGGCTTTAGAACACAAAATTCCCAAATTGGTTAGCTACAACGAGCTCCGCGGGGATCTTCACATGCATACCAATTGGAGCGATGGCCTTAACACCATTGAAGAAATGGTAAAGGCCTGCATAGAGAGGGGTTATGAATATATGGCCGTAAGCGACCACTCCCAAAGTGCGCGTGTAGCCAACGGTCTAACACCGGAACGTTTTAAGGAACAAAAAAAGGAAATAGAAAAAATTAGAAAACTTTACGGGGACAAAATAACAATCCTCTGGTCGGTTGAGGTCGATATCCTTCCCGACGGTAGTTTGGATTTACCGGATGAACTCCTTAAAGAGTTTGATTTTGTAACGGCCTCCATTCACAGTCGCTTTAACCAAGACAACACCGAGAGGATTTTAAAAGCTATGGAAAACCCATATGTGAACCTTATAGGCCACCCTTTTGGCAAACAGTACGGCTACAGGGAAGGTTACCCCCTCGATTTTGAAAAAATCCTAAAAAAGGCAAAGGAAACCAATACCGCACTTGAAATAAACTCCCAAAGGGAGGACCTCGATAGTCAACATATAAGAAAGGCTGTTGACGAGGGTGTAAAACTGGTTATAAACAGCGATGCCCACTCGGTAGGGCAACTTTGGACCGTAAAAGTTGGTTTGGGATTAGCCCGCCGAGGTTGGGCCCGTTCGGAGGACATATTAAATACCCAACCTTTAGAGGTCTTAAAGGAATTTGTAAACCAAAAGAGGAAACGATCTATCTAAGCCCTTTTTGGTTTCCAACAGGTTCTTTTAGCAATAAGAGATTTCTAACCCAATTGGTTAAATGAAAATTTAAACAGGACCGGGAAGGGAGAATTAAATAGTG
>JALSNH010000255.1 GCA_026987085.1 Aquificota bacterium
GAAAAACAATATTTTGAAGCTCACGAAGTAATAGAAAAATATTGGCTTAACTATCAGGGAAAGTATAAAAAATACCTGCAGGCCCTTATACAGGTCGCTATAGCAAATATGCACCTCGAAAGTGGAAATTTAAAAGGCTACCAACGAATGAAGGAACTCGCCTTAAAAAATTTGGAACCCTTTCACGGCAACCTATTCGGTGTAGATATTGAACAACTAAAGGACCTTCTTAAAAAGGAAGAAGAAATCTTTTTAAGTTTCTGAAACTTTTGCAACCAACCTTTTTAAGGTTTTATCTACCGCTATACCCTTTCCTTGGTTTAAACTTTCCAAAATAAACCTACAAAAGTAGGCAACATATTTGTTATTTACATACTCCTTAAGGACCTCTTCAACTGCTTCTTTTAACCTTTTGGAGGAAGTGAAGATTTTTCGATAAACCTTATCGAGGAGCTTTATATCCTCTTTAGAAAAACCGGCCCTTTTAAGGGCAACAATATTTAACCCTTTAAGTTCAACATGGTGCCCGACTGCCCTGGTAAAAGGAGGAACATCTTTATTTACACCGCTTAACCCACCTACCATAGAGTAGGCTCCCACTCTACACTTTTGCTGAACGGCAGCTAAACCACCTAAAACAGCATGGTGTTCTATAACAACATGACCACCTAAGGTGGCAGCATTTGCCATAATTACGTAATCTCCCACCTCACAATCGTGAGCCACATGGCAGTAAGCCATTAAAAAGGCGTTGGAGCCTATTTTTGTAAGTTTCCTATCAAAATCGGTTCCCCTATTTACCGTTACATATTCCCTTAAAATTGTGTTATTACCAATTAATACTTTTCCTTCCAAACCCTTATCCCTTAAATGTTGCGGAGCTTCCCCTATAACACAACCATCGTAGATTTGGCAATTGGAGCCTATTTCCACGTTATGGTATATAGAAACTCTACTACCTATTTTGGTATTATCTCCGATTTTTATATTCCCTTTTAGGACGGTGAAAGCTCCAATTTCCACGTTTTGGCCCAATTCTATATTTCCCTCCAAAATGGCGGTTGGATGTATTTTTACCATTTGATGGTTTTAAGTTATCCCATAAAAACCATTTGAAGCATTTTTACACAACCCAAATTTTGACAATAAAATTCCATTTTGCAGAATTTAGCAGTTCCAAAATATACATACTCCTATTTAATGGAAGGCTCTTTATAACTTTCGCTACAAAACTCATAGCTAAGAATTAAAGTTTCCCTAATAAAAATCAGGGAAGCTAACAAAAGGAAGTGATAAGCTATAAATCCTGCGCTTAATAAAGCGCGGTTCTTTTTAAAACCTCAATCCTATAAAAGGGTTGACAAATTTAAAGATTTTGATAAATTAAAAATTTTGGCGCCTTTGAAAGGCGCGGCTCCTTGGCAACTGAATAGGGAAGGCCCTCCCTCTTAATTGAGGTGGCGCATTAGTTCCCCTACGGG
>JALSNH010000256.1 GCA_026987085.1 Aquificota bacterium
ATATCTCTTTTGGCTCCGGGGTGATTAGGTCTCGAGATGAACTTGTGGAGACCTTTTTTTCTATCTTAAGACGCCATGCTGACGAATATCAAATCTCCTACCAGGAAAAACTTCCCAATAAACGCTTCGAGGAACTCATCTGGCGCCTTAATAAAAAGAGACCTTTGAATAATTTCGAAATGAAGCCAGAGTCTTATCCGTCAGCCTTTGTAGACACAACCAAACCCGAAAATCCTAGCAAATATCAGAAAATTTTAACCTTATTTCCGCCTCTTTTTAACTCTATTCCTCATTATTTCCCCCATCTTCCATATTCCGGACATAATACCACCTTCGTCTCCTTAAATTGCCTCCCTCCTCCTGAAATGCCAACAAAGATTGAGCATGTTGTAAGTAAAACATGTCAAAAACAGATGGATCTCATTGGCAAAAAGACCCACATATCTGGCCCTTGTCCGATTAAGATGCAAGCTGAATATCCCAAAAACTTTTTCCACCTTGTTCCTGATCCGCGAAAAAATCTTGTTCAGCTTCTTCTGTTTTCTCGAAAGGGACCTCCCTCGACGCTTCTTGTACAAAATCCCACAAAAGGTGCCCTCCTTGCGGCATCTCTGGCGTATCGCCTGGCTATCATAGGCCTTGTCCGCAAAAAGAGCCTTCTCTTCCCCTTCAATCAACTCCTCAAGGACCTGGGAATCATGCACGTCGGCCGGTGTACACACAAACTCCGTCACAAACTCAGACTTCGGATCAATGGCTACGTGATCCTTGTAGCCATAGACGGTCTTTCCTCCCTTTTTGGTAAAAGAGGCGTCATCATCCTTGCCCGGCCTTCTTGCGGCTTTGACCAGACGGGCATCAATGATCTTTCCGGCCTTGAGCTCGAAGCCTCTTTTGGCCAGCTGGTGTTTGAGTTCGTCAAAGCACTTTCGGTAGAGACTCATGGACTTGAGGTTGGAGCGGAAGCGAGAGATAGTGGAATGGTCGGGGACAGGATCAAGGGCGGTGAGGCCGAGGAAGCGGCGGTAGAAGAGGTTGCCGTGGAGCATGGTTTCCATTTCAGGGTCGGAGTGGCCATAAATTTGCTGGATGATGAGGATTTTGAGCATGAGGACGGGGTTGTAGGCCTTGCGGCCGAATTTAGAGGGGTAGAGTTGGGAGAGTATGTTTTCGAAGGGTTTCCAATCGATGAGTTTATTAATGCGAGAGAGGATATCTTCCGGGAGATTTTGGTAGATGAGATGTTCGCCGATAGTTATTGGAGATTTATCTTTTTTAAACATTTATCAAACTCCTTTAGTTTTTATTTAGCATTAACATGAGAAAGATTGGAGATCAAGGAGTTTTGCAAAGGTCTCGATTTAATATTAATAATCTTCCCTAAGGTGACTTTTGAAATACTTTTTCGTATGTTTATCTAAAAAATACACATATCATCCTTTCATTCCTCTGCTTAAAAGAGTA
>JALSNH010000257.1 GCA_026987085.1 Aquificota bacterium
ATACCTCGCTATATTGCACTTGAAATAGGGAAAAATTCTAAAAATGAGAACAATGTTTTTTTAGCAAGTTTTATTATTTTGGTTGTTGTTTTATTTTTATTCGGTATAGTTTTATTTATTTTTGGTAAATACATATTTTTTATGCTTTTTGGAGATGAGTATTATGTTAAATTCTTATTACCGTTTTATATTTCGTTGGTTGCTTTATTAATTAATATATTGATATATTCTTATTTTCGAGGAATGATGATGTTTAAAAATGCAAATTATTTGCAGATAATTAGTTCAGGTATTATTCCCTTGATTATTTTTATTTTTTCTAAAAATGTATATGAATTATATTTATATACAGGACTTAGTATATTGTTGGTTAGCTTATTGGTGCTATTTTTTATATTTATTAAATCCGATTTTGATTTTTCTAAAGCGGTTTTTTTTATTCCTAAACTATTAATGTATGGTATACAAAGGTTACCTGGAGATTTCGCTCTTGCATCTCTTTTGGCACTTCCTGCTATATTTGCCAGTCACAAAGGAGGTGTTCTTATAGCTGGATATGTGGCTTTTTCTATCTCATTATTGAGTTTATCTGGTCAAGTTGTAGCACCTGTAGGATTAATAATGCTTCCAAAAATTAGTGAACTTATAGGACTTAAAAATTATATTTTAATAAATAATTATGTAAAAAAATTATTATTCTTTTCTGTGCTTGTTGCATTATCGGGAACTATGATATATCAACTATTTGCACCACAAATTTTGAGTCTGTATCTTGGTAAAGTGGATACAAAGTTAATAGAAATATCAAAATTAATAATGTGGGGGGCTTTATTCTATCCTATATATGTAGCCATGAGGAGTGTAGTTGATGCTTATTATTCTAAAGGTTTTAATTCTGTTTCTGTGATATTATCTTTAATAGTTTTTATTGGTTTATATTTTTTAACCTATAATATATATACTTCATTAGTTATTTCATTAGCTACTATGTCTGTTATGACAATATACTTTATTAGAAAATTAATATTTTGGAGAAATAATGTATAAGATAAATAAACATTTTCTCTTTAATATTATAGGAATTATACTTTTTAAAATATTATTAGATTATTCGTATGTTTATTTTATTGTGGATTTATTTAGTTATATGGGGTTTACATTAAATTTTAATCTTTTAAAATATGTTCAAAGTTGGATAATTATAATAATTATATTTATTCTTTTATACACAAAGAAAAAACATATAACTTATTTAATGATGTTATTGGTTTTTTTATTATTAATAGTTCCTACATCTACTTATTATGCTTTTGGTGGAGCTAAAACTGGTGCGTTTTATATTATTATTTTAACTTATTGTATGATTATATTGCTATTATCTACAAAAAAAATACATATAAAAACAATAAAACAGGGTAAGAATATTGCAATAATTATTTCTTTGGCTATTACTTTT
>JALSNH010000258.1 GCA_026987085.1 Aquificota bacterium
ATTTTTAAGGTGGGTAAGAATAGAACAAATACCGTTAAAAAGGGAATTAAGAAGTCTTTCCAGGCTCCATCACCGATATATAAGGAGTAAATCAACGGCAAAAGTAGGGAAGTGGAAAGAATTACCAGAACGGTGGAGGTAATTTTGTAAACCCTTAAAAGGGAAAAGCCCATAAAGTTTTAACACTATCCTTAAACGGTTTGTAAAAGATTTTTAAATAACCTTTTTAAGGCTATTTGGGTGCGTTCATTCCTTTAAAAGGTTTTCTTCCCTTAACCACTTTTCCACCTTTTGGGGGTCTACCTGCAGTATCCTTGCTATCTTTTCCACACTCCATTTGGTTTCTTTGTAGAGGTTTATCGCGTCCTGTTTTTTGGCTTCTGCTAATCCCTCTTTTAGTCCCAATTTTCGTCCTTTTTCTATTCCTAGTTCTACTCCCTCCTTAAATAGTGGATGCTCCCTTACATCAAAAGTAATAGGCATTTTTTCGACCTCCTCTCTCCTCTTTTAGTAAATTTAGCCTGTATTTCCTTAAACCCAAAAGGTTGGTCAGATACTCTAAATACCTCCTCCTTTGGTTGGGATTTGGTAAAGAGGCTATCTTTTGAAGTATCCTTCTAAGCTGCTCTATTTCGTTGTCCATTCTGCAAAGAACCGCAATAACCCAATCGCTCGGCTGGGAGCTTTCTATTAAACTCTTACAATCCACCTCCTTTAGGTCTACTATTTTGTAGGTGAAACTCAAGTAAGGGTTGGCAATTTTATTTTCCATCCTTTTTAGGGTCTATTTCTATTCCTAATACCAACTTTAAAAGGTTTACGGGAGGGTCTTTGAATAGCCCTTTTAAGGATAGATCGTAGGTTTTTGGCATCCTTAAAGAGGTTTGAGTTTAAATGTTCCTAACCGATATCTATACAAAACAGGTTGTCCCCTTTCTTTAAAACAAAATCCCCTTTGGGAAGAAAGATTTGGCCTTCCCTCTCAACGGCTGCAATTAGCTTGCACCCTTTAAAGTTCTGAATGGAAAGCTCCTCCCCTTCGTAGGTTATCTCCGTGAGGTCTATATAATCGGCCAATTCGGTTAACCTTGCTATCTTCCTTCCTTTAAGGAAGGCGTATATTTCCCCCGCAATTTCCCTTTTGGGAGAGATATAGCTGTCCACCTTTAGAGGATCGGTCAATTTTTCATAATGGGGGTCCTGAAGCAAAACTCCTACTTTCGTAGTGGGATTTAACTTTTTGAAAAACACAGAAAGGGTTAAATTTGTTTCATCGACCTCCGAAAGGTTGAGAATGTAATCGTTTTCCAAAAGGTTTTCCGATAGAAGCAGTTCCTCATCGGTAGGATAACCTTCATAGATTTCCAAAAAATCGGAAAAGCGGTTTAACAACTTTTCGATAATCTCCTTCCTATTTTCAACCATTTGGACTTT
>JALSNH010000259.1 GCA_026987085.1 Aquificota bacterium
CAAAAAGAACCGAAGCGGGGGTGTAGTAGTTGCTCTCAAGGGCGTATAGCTTTATGGGTGTGTGGTGGGTGGTCACTACAACGTAGCTCCTAACCTTTTCAAAGTATTCCAAAAAGGCCCTTCCGAGGGCCGAACCTTCAACCGGGTCGGTTCCGGCTCCAAGTTCGTCCAAAAGCACCAAAGAGTTGCTATCGACCTTATAGAGAAAATCGGCAATATTTTTAATGTGCCCCGCAAAGGTAGAAAGATTTTGCTCAATATTCTGTTCGTCCCCTATATCGGTAAAAACCTTATCGAAAACCCTAATTTTGCTCCCCTCGGCGCAGATTATAGGAATACCGAGCTGAACCATTAAAACGTTTAAACCCAAAGTTTTTAAGGCAACGGTCTTTCCGCCCGTATTGGGTCCCGTAATAACGAGTCCCCTTTTGTCCTTTTGGAGGATAAGGTCTATAGGAACCACATTTTGGTCTCCTAAATTCAAAACCAACAATGGGTGTTTTGTATCCCTTAGATAAACCTCGTCGGGGACTATATCCGGAAATCTTGCCCCCAACTGGAGACCAAATTTTGCCTTTGCAAGGAGCCAATCGAGGTGGACGAGTATTTCAAAACTCCTTAAAAGGTCGTCCGCCCTTTTACCTACAACCGAAGTGAGGTATTTAAGAACCTTTTTAATTTCCCTCTCTTCGGCCTCCCTCAATTCCACAAGACGGTTGTTCAAACCAACCACAAAGGCCGGCTCGAAAAAAGTTGTCTTTCCTGTTGAGGAAACACCGTGCGCTATACCGCGGAGCCTTTTGGCGTAGGAAGTTTTTAAAGCCACTACATAGCGACCCTGCCTTAGCGTAACTATTTTGTCAGCCACGTAGCGGCTGTTTTCCTCTATAAACTTTTCCAAACTTTCAACAATTTGCCGCTCTAACGAGCGGAGTTGTTTTCTTAAGGAGGCGAGTTCAAAGCTGGCCTCATCTTTCAAAAAGCCTTTATCGTCTATGGCGTGCCTAAGTTCGCTTTCGACCTCCTTAAAGGTTCCTATCTCCTTCCAAAACTTTGTAAGGTTGGGAAACTCTTTGGAAACCCTTTTTAGGTAATCTTTCAAAACCCTTAAGGTGGTTATCACCTTTAGAATTTCAAAAAGCTCCTTAACGGTTAAAATTGCACCTTCGATTTTCGACCTCTTAAGGTAGGGTTTTATATCTTCAAAACCTCCAATAGGAACCGAATAGCCGCTTTGAAGGATTTTTAAAAAACTTTCGGTGTCCCTTACCTCCTCTTTGACCTTTAGTTCCGAACGGTGAGGTCTCAAGGTATCGATATAACGCTCCGTTGCGGGTGAGGAGCTATATTGCTTAACCCTCTGCAGGATTTTATTCAATTCCAACTTTTGGATATCTTTCTCTCTCATCCTTT
>JALSNH010000260.1 GCA_026987085.1 Aquificota bacterium
CACCTTTGGAGGCAACCCTAAACTAATTACCTTTTAGTAGGATGCTCAACTGGATAGTAAAAAAGATAGTAGGTTCAAAAAATGAGAGGGAGATAAAAAAACTCCGCCCATTTGTGGAACAGATAAATAACCTCGAAAGGGAACTCGATAGCCTTTCCAACAAGGAGTTAAGGGAGAGGGCCCAAAATCTCTTTGAGAGGGTAAAAAATAGCGAAGACCTCAAAAGGGAATTTGCCAAAGGAAAAATTACCGACGAGGTTATAGAAGGTTTTGCCCTTGTAAGGGAGGCGGCAAAAAGGACCCTTGGAATGCGCCACTTTGATGTTCAGCTAATAGGCGGTTTGGTTCTCCACCAGGGCAAAATTGCGGAGATGAAAACCGGTGAGGGTAAAACCTTGGTTGCCTCCCTGCCAGCTGCGGTTAACGGCTTTACCGATAAGGGGGTTCACGTTGTAACGGTCAACGACTACCTTGCCCGAAGGGACGCCCAGTGGATGGGGGCCATTTATAAATTCCTCGGCCTTGAGGTTGGAGTAATCAACTCCGACGGAAAAACCTATTTGGTCGACTGGGTGGACGAAGAGCTCTTTAACAGGGCTATAGAGGAGGATTGGAGGGTTTGGCCGAAAGGCTACTTTGGCGAAACTCTCGAAGATACAAAAGTAAACGTAGAAGCAAAAAGGGCCTTTTTTACCCACCTTGTGGAGGTGCCCGAAAGGAGAAAGGCCTACGAGGCGCAAATTACCTACGGAACGAACTCCGAGTTTGGCTTCGACTATCTAAGGGATAATATGGCTATAGACCTTTCGCAGGTAGTTCAGGTAAAGGGCCACTACTACGCCATAGTGGATGAGGTTGACAGCATACTTATAGACGAGGCCAGAACCCCGCTCATTATCTCGGGACCGGCCGATATAGACCCTCAAATCTACTTTGTAGCCGACCAGGTTGTAAGGCAACTTGAGAAAGATAAAGATTTCGAGCTCGATGAGAAGAATAGAACCGCCTACCTTACCGAGGAGGGTGTTAAAAAGATTGAAAAACTTTTAAATATCGACAACCTCTACGACCCGAAGAATACCGAGCTGGTTCACGCAATCCTGCAGTCGATAAGGGCCCACCACCTTTTCCACAAGGAGGTTCACTACATAGTTAGAAACGGTGAAGTTCTAATAGTTGACGAGTTTACCGGTAGGGTTTTGCCCGGCAGACGTTGGAGCGACGGTCTCCACCAGGCTATAGAGGTTAAAGAGGGGGTAGAGGTAAAACCGGAAACCCAAACTTTGGCCTCCATTACCTACCAGAACTACTTTAGGCTCTACGAAAAGCTCGCCGGAATGACCGGAACGGCGGAAACCGAAAGTGTGGAATTTAAAGAGATATACAACCT
>JALSNH010000261.1 GCA_026987085.1 Aquificota bacterium
CCCGGCCTGCCAGAACCTACGAGATAAACACCTACTACATCGTTCAACCTTTGGAAGCCCAGCAGGAAATTATTAAAAGGCAAATTAAATATTGGCTCGGTGAAGGTGGGGAGGACAATCCCACCCGTCGTGATGCGGTATCTTTGGTAAAGGTTGTTTATACCCTCGATGAGGTAATAGAGGACATAATTTCCAAAAGAGGGAGAGAACCCATTTTGGTAGGAACCTCCGCAAGGAGGTATTCCAATACTATCACCTACAGGGAACTTTCCGAAAAAATCCACACCGAAAGGGACAAGGATTTTTTAATTATCCTCGGAACGGGACACGGAATAGTTCCCGACCTTATGGAGACTTTCGATTACATACTCGAACCCATTATGGGAGCCGGAGATTGGAACCACCTTTCGGTAAGGAATGCGGCAGCAATTATTTTGGATAGGCTGCTCAGCCCCAACCGCTGTTAATTTCTCTAAAAGTTAAAAAAATTCGACTAGGATAAACAGAAATTTTTTTGAAAACTAAAATACAAATGTGCAAAGAACCTTAGAAAATTGACGGGTTTAAATTTTAGTTTTTATCTTTGGTTAGATACTCTAAATACCTCTTCCTCTGGTTGGGATTTGGTAGAGAGGCTATCTTTTGGAGTATCCTCCTTAGTTGTTCAATTTCGCTGTCCATTCTGCAAAGAACCGCAATTACCCAATCGCTCGGTTGGGTGCTTTCTATTAGGCTTTTGCAATCCAACTCCTTTAGGTCTACTATTTTGTAGGTGAAACTCAAATAAGGGTTGGTAATTTTATTTTCCATCCTCCTTATGGGTTTTTCACCTACATAGATAACAACCTGAATTGGGACTTTATTGTGTTTTTCCAAGATGAGGAAGTGGTAGTAGAGCATTCTAAGAGCCATTTTTGGGTCGTCGGTTGATTGGAACTCTATGTGGTAGATTTTGCCTTCGTATTCCATTAAAAGGTCAGCTTCTCTTTCAACCAACTTGGGGAGTTTTACATCTAAAAACTTTACCTTTTTAGGGTCTATCTCTATTCCTAATACCAACTTTAAAAGGTTTACGGGTGGGTCTTTGAATAATCCTTTTAAGGATAGGTCGTAGGTTTTCATCTATTTAGGAGATTTTCCTTCTTTAGCTACTTTTGGAGTAGCCGCTACCTAAAGTCAAGTCTCTAATCATTTGATGGGTGGTGGTTGACTTGGATAGTATCACTATTCAAGCTCCTCTATTGTTAAATTATCGTTTGTGTAAATACATATCTCCGCAGCTATTTTGAGGGATTTTTCTACTATCTCGCGGGCTGACATATCGGGATTATTTCTGTAAAGAGCTCGGGCTGCAGCAAGGGCGTAATTTCCACCGGAGCCTATAGCCA
>JALSNH010000262.1 GCA_026987085.1 Aquificota bacterium
TTTTAGAGGATAAGGTAATTTCTATTACCGGGGAAGATGGAAATTTTACCGTTAAAACCGAGAAAGGTGAGGAGATAAAGGCGGAAAAACTCATTTTGGCTACCGGATTTCATAAATTTGACATTGATGGGTTGAATGTTGAAGTAATTCCCCACCAAAAGGCTCCAAGACCGGGAAAAATCCAATTGAAGGTCGATGAAAGATTAAGGGCTGCTCCGGGTGTTTACGCTGCAGGTTTGGTAGCCGGTGCTCAAACAATGGTTTCTATAGCCATGGGGTCCGGAACGGAAGCTGCTTTGAATTTACTTTCCGATATGGCAGGTAAAACCGTTATTATTCACGACGTTTTTAAAAAGAAGTAAATTTATTATCTTCACTCCTTCTTCTAATCTTCTTTCCTTCCATGTTATAATGATAGTTTGGCTTTTTTTTACGAAAAATTTGGGAGGCTTTACCGAATGCCGACAATTAGTCAATTGATAAAAAAGGGAAGGGAGAAAAAGCTAAAAAAATCTAAAGCTCCCGCATTGCAAGGTTGCCCGCAAAAAAGGGGCGTTTGCGTTAGGGTTTACACCGTAACTCCGAAAAAACCTAACTCCGCCCTGAGGAAGGTTACCAGGGTAAGACTCTCCAACGGAATTGAAGTTACCGCCTACATTCCCGGAGAAGGACACAACCTCCAAGAGCACTCCATAGTTCTCGTAAGGGGTGGAAGGGTTAAGGACCTTCCCGGTGTTAGGTATAAGGTAATAAGGGGTGCCCTTGACGCGGCTGGAGTTCCCCACAGGCGTCAGTCCCGTTCCAAATACGGAACCAAGAGACCTAAAGAGGAAAAGAAATAATTAGTGGAGGTTAAAGATGCCAAGAAAAGGTCCCGTTCCTCCGAGAGAAATTCCGCCCGATAGCAAATACGGTAGCGTTTTGGTTCATAAGCTTATTAACCGCGTTATGAAAGACGGTAAAAAGTCGGTTGCCGAATATATCGTTTACACCGCCCTTGAAGAGGCTGCCAAAGAGCTCGGTCTTACCCCGGTTGAAGTTCTCGAAAAGGCGGTTGAAAATGTAAAACCGGAATACGAAGTAAGAACCAGAAGGGTGGGTGGTGCAACCTACCAGGTTCCCGTTGAGGTTCCCGAAAGGAGACAAATCTCGTTGGCTCTCAGGTGGATTGTTGAAGCTGCAAGAGAGAGAAATATCGGTGACGGCAAAAGGAACAAAATGGAATACAAACTAAAACAGGAACTTATAGACGCCATTAATGGCAAAGGTGGGGCCATTAGAAGAAAAGAGGAAACCCACCGTATGGCGGAAGCAAACAAAGTTTTCTCCCACTTCAGGTGGTAATTTTTATGGACCCTTTAGGTGTCTCTTCTTTGTA
>JALSNH010000263.1 GCA_026987085.1 Aquificota bacterium
GAAGGAGAAAACCTCAAAAAGGATATAGAAAATAGCCTCAACACCCTTGAAGGTCTTTTAAAAGAAGTAGAACTCAAAAAGGACGAACTTATTAAAAGAAACATTGAAAGGTTAAAAGAGAAGGCAAAAACCCTTTTAGGGGAAGAGTTCGAAAATAACCCAACTTTGGCAAATGAAATAAAACTGCTACTTGAAAAGAGCGATATAAACGAGGAACTGGAAAGGTTGAAAAGCCATATAAACCTCTTTAGGGAGGCTTTAAATCAAGGTTCCCCTATAGGTAAAAAGCTCGAATTTATAACCCAAGAGATGCTTAGGGAGGTAAACACTATGGGTAATAAACTACCCGACCTATTTCCGCTCAATGTGGAAATGAAAACGGAAATAGATAAAATCCGCCAGCAGGTGGCAAATATTGAATAGAAAAGCTAATCCTTTAAAAGGAGTTCTTCCATTACCACCAAAGTTTTCCTTTTAAGTTTCTTTAACTTGTTTAGTTTACGGTTTATAAGTTCCGAAAGGAGGTTTGCTTTTCTATAGCTTCCCATTTGAGTTCCTTTCAAAGGTCTTTTTGGAATTTACGTTTATTTCGCTTTTGTCCCGCAAGGGTTGGACTAACACCATTTTGACGTCATGCCTTATAGAAATCAAAAAATTTATACGGTAATACGGTGTAATTGGAAACCATTGATATTCAAGGCTCAAATATATCGAATAAATTAGGTATAGAACACAACTATAAAGTTAGTGAAAATTAACTACTTGAAATTTCCTACAAATGTTTTTAAAATTTAAAATTAACCTAAAAGGGGTAGGCTCCTTGGCAACTGAAAATGGTTTGCATGTTGTTGGGTTTTATACCCACTTAGTGGAATTGAAACTTGTTATCAGTAATAACCATTCTTCTAGCGTCAAAAGTTTTATACCCACTTAGTGGAATTGAAACAAGTTCTCCTAATAAATCTAACCTTTCTACCGCTGGGGTTTTATACCCACTTAGTGGAATTGAAACCTACAAAATTAGTAAAAGAATTGATAGAACAGTATAGAAGGTTTTATACCGACTTAGTGGAATTGAAACTGTGCCACAAAAGGGACACCTTATTTGAAGCTTCTCGTTTTATACCGACTTAGTGGAATTGAAACTCGATAGGCGGCGCGATGTAAGTTTTGTCGATAATGTGTTTTATACCGACTTAGTGGAATTGAAACAAAAAGGCGACTGCAAGAGTGGAGTTTGAGGATAGAGAGTTTTATACCCACTTAGTGGAATTGAAACCAATATCAAAAATCTCCTTAATCGTAAGCTCCTTGTCGTTTTATACCCACTTAGTGGAATTGAAACTTTTTCTTTTGATTTCCTTTTTAGAGTTCTTA
>JALSNH010000264.1 GCA_026987085.1 Aquificota bacterium
GAGGAAGCGGAAGAATACCTCAAAAGGTTAGGTTATAAGGATATCTACCTCTGGAGGGACGCACCAAACACTTACTATGATTGGCATACCCATCCCTACGATGAAGTAAGATTAGTTCTAGAGGGTGAAATCCTAATAGGAACTGAGGAAGGAGAATTTTTATTGAAAAAAGGAGATCTTATGAGGGTCCCGGCAGGAACAAAGCACTGGGCAAAAGTTGGACCTGAAGGTGTTGTCTATCTTTGTGGAAGCAAATACTCATAAAGTAAATCTACAACGGCAGCCCTTACAAAAATACCGTTTTCCACCTGTTTAAGAATTAAGGAACCCTTACCGTAAACTTCCGATGAGGCTATTTCCACATTTCTATTAACAGGCCCAGGATGGAGATAAACTTTTTTTCTATCCTTTAAAAATTTTGCCCTTTCGGGAGTAAGACCATAAAGTTGCAAATAATCCCGTTCGGAGGTTATTAACGGTTGATTTTGACGCTCCTTTTGAATTCTTAAAAAAATTGCAGCATCGCACCACTCCAAAGCCTCGTCTAACGAGGAAAAGTCGGCATCTAGAGGTAAAAGTTCGGTTTCAGCAGGTTTTAGACTTCGTGGAGCGCAAATAGCCACTTTCGCTCCCAACTTTTTTAAAAGTTTTAGACCAGAACGAAAAACACGGCTAAATTTAATATCTCCTACATAGACCACCTTTAGGTTTTTCAAGCTACTGAAATGTTCAAAAAGTGTGTAGGCATCTATTAAAGCCTGGGTTGGATGTTCGTTAGTTCCGTCCCCCGCATTAATAATTTTTAGGGGGATATCCTCCACCTCTTTTAATTGCCCGTTAATTGGAGTTCTAATAACCACCCCTTCAAAACCTTGAGCGTGCAAGGTTAAAAAAGTGTCTCTAAGAGTTTCACCTTTTTTTAAAGAAGAACCTTCGGCGGTAAATAGGTAGGTTTTAAACCCTAAATGATTTAAAGCCCTTTCAAAGGATAACCTTGTTCGGGTAGAAGGTTCCAAAAACATCAAAATCCAATCGCCACTATATTTTTTAGAAATACCTTCTTTTTTAAAACTCCTTGCTTTGGAAAATATTTTTTCTATATCTTCTACCTTTAAAGGCTCTACAGAGAGGAGGTTTTTCATTTAGTGTTTTAAATTGTAGCGCTCCTTAAAAACTGTTGTTTAACCGCAAAAGGTTTTTAAATTTTTATAAACAAAACAGGGAGGTTAGAAATGACACTAAGAAAGGTCTTTAATCCACTGGAGGAACTTTTAAGATTACAAAGAGAACTAGAAAGATTGGCAGGTGTAGGAATGGTTAATAATGAAAATATGGAGAAGGATTTTGAAAAATATCTCAAATGGATAATGCC
>JALSNH010000265.1 GCA_026987085.1 Aquificota bacterium
CCTTAATTTTCCTAACCTTTAACAGTTCATTTACAGAACCGAACTTAAATTTTCTTTCTTAGAAAAAGCAACAAAAAGAGGAGGAAAAAGATGAGAGAATTGGGAGCTGTAGTAGCCTATTCTAACGAAAAAGGTCTCCTTGTAATCTTAAAAACCTGCGAAGGGTTTGAAAAACTTTTAACCCCCGAAGGTGAAAGGGCTTTTAAAGATTTCACCGAAAGGCTTCTTAAGGGTATTAAAAACCCCTTGGAGGTTCTCGACAGATACGCCGAAGTTAAAAAACTCTTTAAGGAACTAAAGTCCAAACTCGGTATCCAGAAAGCTGGACTCTACATCTACGATATCGAAAACAGCTATCCACTAAGCGAAGAGGAAGGTATCGATAGATTGGTAAACCTTATAGAGAGCGAAACTATTTGGGAAAAACCGGTTTTGGCTTACTCCAAATGTTTGGAAGATACACCCATAGTAAGAATTTACGATTTGGATAAGGAGGAAGTTTTAGAAGCCGCTACCGTTTAAGACTTTTTTCAGAAGCTTCCTTCAAAACCTTCCAAAGTTCGTTAACATTAGGCTCTTTACCGGTCCAAATTTTAAAACTTTCCACCCCTTGGTAGAGGAGCATCTTTAAACCGTTATCCGCAATAGCGCCTTTTTGCTTAGCCACCCTTACCAGCGGGGTTTCCCTATAAATTACATCGTAAACCACCATAGAAGGTTCTATAAGGTTGTAATCAAACAAATAAGGGTCATTTTCTTTCAATCCTACCGAGGTGGTATTTACCAAAATATCGAACCCTTTTAAGGTCTCTATTTTTGATAAGACCTCAACTTGGAACTTCTTGGCTAAATTGACCGCCTTTTGGAGGGTCCGGTTCCAGATATAGACTTCTGCCTTAGCCCTTTTAAGGGCGTAAACTACCGCCTTGGCCGTTCCTCCCGCACCCAAAACCAAAACCTTTTTACCTTTAGGGTCGGTAAGTTCCTTTAGGTGATTTAAAAAACCTATCCAATCGGTGTTATAGAGAAAAATAGCCCCTTTGGGAGATTTTTTAACCGTATTGGCGGAGCCTATTTCAATTACTTCCTCCGAAGGTTCGCCAAATTTTAAAACCCTTTCTTTAAAAGGAACGGTAATATTGCAACCTTTAAAGTTCTCGATATTTAAAAGTCCTTTGAAAGTTTCTTCGAAATTTCCTATAGGAAGCTCAAAAGGGAGGTAAACCGCATTAATACCTAAACTTTCGAAGGTTCGGTTTTGAAAAACGGGAGAAAGGGAATGCTTTACGGGATTTCCAACTACCCCGTAGAGCTGGGTTTTTCCATCAATTTGCATTTTTAACTCATTTTAAAACCTACAGCAAAGCCAAC
>JALSNH010000266.1 GCA_026987085.1 Aquificota bacterium
ATTTAATGCTTTCTCAAACAACTCTTGTATCATTTTATTAATCTTCTTTACTTATGGTTTATAGTTTATGTGATTATATCATTTTTTTATTATGCAAATACATTACCCATAGTTTTTTGGAAAGAACCGCTTTTTCTTGGAACTTTTAAGTTAAATATTAAATGCTGACTTTGTAACAAATCAAAAAACGGGGCTAAAGCCCAATGCCAATGAAATAAGGATAGAATTGCAATGATTTCGCTTCTTTTTTGGAAGTGAGACTTTAGTCTCACCAAGAGGTATCAAAGCTTTTAAAGATAAAATTATCTTTTTTGGTAAGGCTAAAGCCTTACTTCCTAAGATTGCTTAAATTGGAAAGCTTTAGGCTTTAGGCATTTAGCTTTTTTTAATGGATAATTAAAGTGGTAAGGCTTTGCCTCTTTTTTTTGTTTGTAAAATAGTGTGTAGGGTGCAATATATTGCACCAATTTAATGTTGGCATATAAAAAAGTTTAATATTTAGATTTGGTGCGACTTGTCGCACCCTACATTATGGAACATTGCAAATAGCTTTATGCTTTCGGCTTTAAGCAAAAAAATGTAACATTTGTTTTATTTCATTGGCATTGGGCTAAAGCCTCCGATTCCAAAGAAAAGACTTATAGTCCCACGGATCGGAGGCTTTAGCCCCGAAAAAAGAACAAAAATTTTTAACTTAATGGCATAGGTTTCATAAAGTCCAAAAGCAAGAAAAATCCTTAAGGAAATGGCATTGGACTTTAGTCTCACCCAGAGATAGCAAAGCTTTTAAAGATAAAATTATCTTTTAAGCATAGCTTTCTACACATCTTCAATTTAAATATAACCATTTATTGAAATGTTATTGGATGTAAGCCTTTAGGCTTACCTAAAGTTATGAAAAATTAAACCCTAATATAGATAATTATCTTGTAAATGTAGATAGACTTTTAGATGAGACTAAAGTCTCATATCCAATTTATTACTATAAAATGATAAAATATTCTTTATTAATTTTGTGTAGAAAGGTATGCTTTTAAGAGTATTTATTCTTTTGGTAAGGCTAAAGCCTTACATCCGATAGTGTGTTTGACTTAAGATGTGTTATCCTCAAACTTATTAGAAGTTCTAAAAAAAAGCTTTAGGCTTTATGCCTTCAGCTTTAAGCAATGAAATAAAGCTTATTTCATTGGCATTGGGCTTTAGCCCCGAAAATAAACATCATTAAATGACAATGAAACAGTTGATGTATCAGCTTCTATTGAGTTCTTTCACAATCTCTCAGCTTTGGAACGAGTTCAAACAATCAACTTTACAACTTGTTCTCAGTTTTCCGTTTTCCGAACAAACCGACCCTACGACCC
>JALSNH010000267.1 GCA_026987085.1 Aquificota bacterium
TAAACGGAGTTCCTTTAAAAGTTTCTCTATCCGTTCCAC
Source organism: Aquificota bacterium (assembly GCA_026987085.1). Classification (GTDB taxonomy): domain Bacteria; phylum Aquificota; class Aquificia; order Aquificales; family QOAS01; genus QOAS01. Next base: position 40 of record JALSNH010000267.1, read on the forward strand.
ATCGAGGGCAAAACCGTGGGCTTCCAGTTTAGCGGTGTGTTTGACAGCCCCCATTTCGACTATCGCGACCGGGTTCTCAAGTCCGAAAATCTCCGCAACTTGGGTTTTTAGAAGTTCATTTCTCCTTTGTTGGGTTTGGTTATTGAGTTCCTTTAAAAGGATTGGATAAAGCCTTCTCAAAATTTCAACATCTTTGGCCGCGTATTGGAGCTGGTTGGCCGTTAAAACAGTGGCTCCCCAGTTGGAAACCTGCTCCGCCTTGTCGAGGTATTCTCCTAAATATTTTTGAACCACCGCTTGGAGGCTGTTCCTTTCATTTCCCAAAAGTAAGGAAGCTATATAGGTATCGAAAACGGTTATAGGTTCTATTCCAAAGTGGTAGTAAAGGTGTTTTATATCGAACCTTAGGTTGTGGCCTACCCACGCCTTTTTTTCCAACAGAGGTTTTAAAAGTTCTATACATTCTCCGCACTCAAAGAGGTCTATTACGTAAGTATTTTTTTCATCGCCCAACTGGATAAGCCTTACTTTGTTCTTTCTAAAATCTTCAAAGGTTGTTGTCTCTATATCGAGGTATAGAAATTTTGCCTTCTCAAGTTCTGGAATAACCTTTTCCAAATCCTCCTTTGTTGTTATGTAGTTAAATTCCATCTTCTTTGAGGTTAATATACCTCCTTTCTCCTTTAGTAGGCTTAACCTTATCAAACTTAATGGGTTTTGGGAACTTCGAGCCGCGCAAAGTGGTTGTAATGATCGGTCTCTCCGGTAGTGGTAAATCCTTTGTTGCCAAACGTTTGGAGGAAACTTTAGGATACACCGTTTTAAGGAGCGACGAAATAAGAAAGCGCCTTGCAGGGTTAAACCCTTCGGATTCCGCAAAGAGCGATTTTGGGCAAGGAATTTATAACCCTGAAATGACCAAAAAAGTCTATATAACCCTTGTTGAAAAGGCTAAAGAATTAATCCAAAAAGGGGAAAAAGTTGTTTTAGATGCGACCTTTTTAAGGAAATGGCAAAGGGAGCTGGTTCTAAGGAATTTTCCCTCAGCGGTTTTCGTATGGGTCTACGCTCCCGAAAAGGTTGTTTTAGAGAGGTTGAGGAACCGTAAAGATGATATTTCGGACGCCGATATTTCCGTATACAAAAAGCAAAAAGAAATATTCGAACCTCCCACGGAAATTTTAACAACTTACACCATTAGAAGTGAAAATTGGGAAAAAATAATCCCCCTTTTTGGGGGATTAGACTGAATCTAGCACTTTTTTATAACGGTCGTAATAAACTTTTAATCTCCAACCGAACCAGAGTGCCATAA
>JALSNH010000268.1 GCA_026987085.1 Aquificota bacterium
TTTAAAATAGCGTTGGGTTACGACCCAAGCGATGAACCTACCCCACTGTTTGAATACAGTTTTCACCTTGCCCAACTTACGGCGGGAGAAATAGTTATAGTCCACGCATTGGAACATGTAGTTTCGGAAACCGTTAAGGAAGAGGAAGAAAATCTATCCCACCAATTGGAGAAACTGCTAAAAATCCTTAACCTTCCGGAGGTTCCCCATAAAATTGAGTTCCTTTACGGGAAGGATTTGGAAAATTTCGTCCAATTTGTGGAAAAGGAAAAAATCAACCTTTTTTCGTTTTATTACTACAAAAAGCTAATTGGAAAAACGATTGCACAAGAATTTTTGGAACAGTTAGCCAACTGCGGTTTATTAGTAGTGAAGGAAAAAATCCCTTTTAGGGAAATAAAAAAAGTATTGGTTCCTATTGATTTTTCCGAAAGTTCATCAAAACAAAAGGATATAGTTGAAAGAATTAAAAACCATGCCCCTTATAATATAGATTTTGTTTTTCTCCACGTATTGGAAGAGGATAATGAAACCGAACGGGAAGAGGTCGAAATGCTATTTAAAGAACTTTTTGAGAGCTATGGAGAATTTAAAATCCTTGTAGGGGAACCGGAAGAAGAAATCCTTAAGGAGTTGGAAAAAGAAACTTACAACCTTGTAATAGTTGGAAGAACAGGAAGGGGACTTAATCTTGTATGCGGAAAGGTAACAAAGGCGGTGGTGGAAGAGGCACCATGTCCGGTAATTGTCGTTTAAAACCCTTCGGGAAATACTTTTTAAAGCCTTTATGGTTGTATCTATTTGCACCCTCTTTTAGAAGGATTTTTAAGATAAAGGCTATAAATTGGGAGGTTTTAAAACAACCGGGCCCGCTAATAGTGGCTCCAAACCACCGCAGTTATATAGACCCTCCGCTTTTAAATGCCATTTCTCCCGAACCTTTAGTTTTTCTTGCTAAAAAGGAACTTTTCAAAGGTAAATTTAAGAACTGGCTCTTTAGAAATATGAACGCTATACCGGTCGACCGTTCCAAAGCCGATTTTAACGCCCTCAATGAGGCTTTAAAACGGCTTGAAGAAGGTTGCAAAGTTTGCATTTTTCCAGAGGGACATAGGGCCCCCGAAAGGGGATTTTTAAAACCGAAACCGGGAGTCGGGTATCTTGCTATAAAATCGGGCGTTCCCGTTGTTCCAGTTTACATTCACAATTCAACCGATATCCTTTCAAGGGACAATAAAAAGTTTAGAATCCCCAAAAAGGAAGTTTTGGTAATATTCGGGGAACCTATAACGTTCGAAGGTTATCCTGACAACATTAAGGGGTATAA
>JALSNH010000269.1 GCA_026987085.1 Aquificota bacterium
CTACTAATTTATCTATTTTTGATAAAATTACTGGAAGCCTATTTTTTAAAATACTACCCGTTTGTTTATATGTTAAGATTAGTTTATTTGAATTATCTAAAATTATAGGTAATTTCTTATTAGTAATACTTAAAAGAGCATTTAATTTTTTAGATGCTTTTTTAATATTTGCCACAGTAATTTTTAGATTTCTACTCATATTTTCATCTAATGTTTTATTTAATTTTTTAAGTAAAACTTTTACCTGATTTACAGCTGAATTTATATTATTTAAAACATTTTCCATTGAAGCTGTTTGTAATTGTTTTGTAATAACATCCCCTGGCTTATAATATTGATTATTTTTTGATGGAATAATTTTTAAATATTTACCTCCAAGTACATTATCTTGAGCAATAGTAACCATAGAACCAACTGGAATTTTAACGCCTTTTTGTATTAATAATTTTAATTTAACTCCATTATTTATTAAATACATACTATCAACAACACCTACTTTTACACCTCTTAATTTTACTCTTGATTTTTTATTAATACCGCTTGCATCGCTAACAATAGCATATAATACATAACCATTTTCTTTTAATCTCTCAAGTGATTTAATTTGAAAAGTCATAATTAATAAAGATAATAAACCTAATAAAACAAATATTCCTACTTTTATTTCTGTTTTCATAAAATCCCTTTATCTTAACTGAATAGTCTGTTTTAAACCACCAATTGGATAAAAATTGATATTAAATATTAACATATAATTATTATTAAATGAAATTCCACTGTTTTTTAATACGGGAATTCTCTCTTTTTTAAATGAAAAATTATATTGCCAACATTTTTTATTAAGAGAAGCACCTATTAAAAAATATTTATAATATTTATTTTCTATATCATAATTATACTCAAAATAATACTTTTTATACGCATTTACATTTTTGTCTATATGTAAAGTATATGATTTAGATATTTTAGAATTATTTGGATAATTATATATATGAGAAAATTTAAAACGATAAGAATTTATTGGAAAAGAAAAAGTAAAATAATTATAAGTAACTCTATGTAATTGATTATTATATTTATTATTTTCAGATAAACTTAAATTAAAAAGTTTAATATTAAACTTATTTTCTAATAATGAATTTGTTTTAAAATTCATCTTAAAATTTTGATTTATTGTGTGATCTAAATAAAAATGCTTAGTCTCAAAAATCTGAAATAAAGAAAAATTGATACTATTATCAATTTTAGAATAATTTAATAAATCATTGTTTTTACTTAAAGAAGAAATTTGTTTAAAATTAAATGTCAATGATGGATTTATTATATG
>JALSNH010000270.1 GCA_026987085.1 Aquificota bacterium
AATTTTCATCCTCAACACGGGTAGCAACCTGAAGCAAAACCCTCAAAGGTGCGGAGTATGTTAAACCCTTTTCCTTACACTCTTCGGGTGTATAAGGTTTTTTCCAAACAAGGTAGATTCTCTTATTCTCCTTTTCCAAACAACGTGGACAAACTACACCAACCCCACCGAGTTCGGTTTCACCCGGTTTATAACCGCAAACGGGACATTCCCAATCTCCAATTTCGTATCCGAGATACCTTATTTCTACCCTTTCGCTGGGATCCCTTAAGGGAAAGGTCACCCTAAAGAGGTTTTCCAAACCTTTTTGAATCCTATGTTTGGGATTTACATCGGTTTGGAGAAACCTTGCGTAGGATTCTTTTGGTATCTTTAATAGGTAAGGTATAGGAACTAAGGTTTCCTTCGAACCAAAGAACTTCCTGGGAAGCGCCTCGTTAGGTTTAAAAGTCCTCTTTTCGGTGGTCATATTATTGTTGCCCCTCATGGTTAAATAGCGCAACCTATTAATTATAACCTAGGAAAAGGGCGAAGCAAAAACTAAGGTAAATTTAATAAATTATAACTCTTTACCAAAACTTTTACCAGCAGCTCCCAACCGTTAGTTAACCAACAAGAAAAACAGTTTTACTTTGCTTACCGTATAGACAAAAATTAAAACCCTTCAAAGTATTTTTCGGAAGTTTTTTTGGGAGAATTAATAAATCATCGAGAATTTTAAAAGGATACCTCTCCATTTTCAACCTTCAAAAGGAAATTAAAAAGCCCTTCATAACCTTCCCTGTGGCTTACAAAAAATATAGTTGAACTTTTATAGGTTTGAAGCAACCTATCTAGGATTACCTTTTCGGTGGAAATATCTAGGGCCGAAGTTGCCTCGTCGAGAAAAATAACTTCGGGCTTTGTTAAAAACAGTCTTGCAAGGGCGATTCTTTGTTTTTGTCCTCCCGATAACTCTACCCCTCCGGGGCCTATAACCGTATCTAGACCTTTCGGAAGGTTAAAAACAAATTCGGCTTTGGCTTTTATTAGAGCTTTCCTTATCTCGCTTTCGGAGGCGTTTGGTTTTATAACCCTCAAATTGTTGGCTACCGTATCGTTCAAAATACCCACTTTCTGGGAAAGGTAAAAAACTTTGTCCCTAAAAGAGGGAAGGGTAAAATCTCTAACCTCCGTAAGGTCGTATAAAACGCTACCTTTATAGTTTCTATAAAGACTACCGAGAACCTTTAAAAGTGTCGATTTTCCACCTCCGGAAGGGCCTTTTATAAGAACCTTAGCTCCTTTAGGAACCGTTAGATTTATTTTTTTCAAAATA
>JALSNH010000271.1 GCA_026987085.1 Aquificota bacterium
CCTATTTCTCCAATAAGCAAAATAGCGTCGGTTTCGGGGTCCTCTTGGAACATTTTTACAACATCTTTGTGGGTAAGTCCGGGAACCGGGTCTCCGCCTATACCTACTGCGGTCGATTGTCCTAAACCTTCTTTGGTAATCTGATAGGCCGCCTCGTAGGTTAAGGTTCCGGAACGGGAAACTATGCCGATATTTCCGGGTTTAAAGATATGGCCGGGCATAATACCGACTTTGGCTTGGCCGGGGGTAATAACTCCGGGGCAGTTGGGCCCTACGAGAATTACGTCGGGGTGTTCCTTTTTGAGGTAGTCCTTTACATACATCATATCCCTTACGGGGATTCCCTCGGTGATGCAAACTATAGTTTTAACTCCGCTGTCGGCCGCCTCGACTATTGCATCTGCGGCAAAGGGTGGCGGAACAAATATTAAGGAGGTGTTTGCTCCAGTTTCTTTTACCGCTTCCTCAACGGTGTTGAAAACTGGAACCTTATATTTACCTTCGTCGTCGGTCCAAGTTTGTCCACCTTTACCGGGAGTAACACCCGCAACTATTTGGGTTCCATATTCGAGGCACTGCTTGGCGTGGAAGGAACCTTCTTTTCCGGTGATACCTTGAACTACAACTTTGGTGTTTTTGTCCACAATAATTGCCATCTTTAAAACCTCCCTACTTTTTTGTCCAAATTTTGGAAAAATCCAAAGAAATTTCGCACCCTTCGAAGGAGAAGGTAAAACTTTCCTTCGAAAGGTCCTTTAACTTTTTCAAACCCTTGGAAGAATTTTTAAAAATTTTGACCTTTTGAAGGTCGGGGTAAACCAGAACGTAGTAGGGAACCCCTTCCCTTTCGTAAATCCTTTTTTTGGTTATCTCATCGTTTTTTGCCGTTGAAGGGGATACGATTTTAATAACCACTTTTGGAGTTATTACAATCTTCTCACCTTCGTTGTTGCAAACTACCGCTATGTCCGGCCTTAGGACGGTATATTCGTCGACCACATAGTCGGTATCGGGCAAGGCTTCGCAGTTTTCGCACTCTTCCAACTGCTCATCAAGTTGTCTCAGCAGTTTTGTTAACAGCCGCTGGTGGGAAACGCTGGGCGAAGCGAGGGCAAAAGGAACACCCTCTATAAGTTCCCAGTCTCCATCCCACCTTTCGTAATCCCTTACCGTGTAGCTTGGAAGGAGCTCCCTTGGTAGTGTCATATCAATCCTCCCCGACCAAAATGAGGGGTTTGTTTTCCTTTATAGCCCTTTCGGTGTATTGGAGGAGCTTATCAACCACCTGCAGTTCTATATGCCAGGGAACCTCTTCG
>JALSNH010000272.1 GCA_026987085.1 Aquificota bacterium
CTTTCGGTAAACTCTTCCACAAATTGGTCGGTATTTTCGGAAAATCGACCGCCCCAAGGTTTTTCTTTACCTTCCATAGAAAGGATTATTGAACTCACTCTCAGGGTTATTTTCTGCCTTTTTTCTTTATTGGGTTAAAAAAACAAAACCGTATAAAGGTTGTAGAAACTAATTGGACTTATCTTGAGATACTTGAAAGAAAGAAAACACTAAAAGGGTTTGAAAATCAAATAGAGAATTCCTAAAAGGTTTAGAACTACTACCGTAAGGTTCATAAAAACGGAGATGGTATGAACCCTTTTAAATCCTTCGCGGTCGCCGCTTCTCTTTTTCTCCCTACTTTCGGGAAGTATCACATAAAGTTGGACCGCATTTAGCGTTATTGTCAATATTAGTATCAAAATGAGGATAAACCCTACGTTGGCCTTAAAAACCGCCAAAAGTGAGAGGGCATCTAACCCTAAACAGAGTGCAAAGTAAATTGGAAAAATTTTTTCTACAACTTTTCCCGCTTCCGATTTTGGAAGGGTTTTAAAAAGGGTTGGAGCTACGAAAAAGCTAAAAAATGCTCCAATTGCAAAGGTTGCCGTCATAAAACTTAGAACAATTTTTTGGGCTATTAAACTCCAGTCCATAAGAAGGTTAATATTTTGCATTTACCCGACAAAGGGAAGACTAAACTACTCCTTGCAGGTTTCGCAATTAAATTAAGCCTCTATGGAAGGAGAAAAGAAAAAACAACCTGTAGAGGAGAAAAAATTACTCAATTACATATGCGGTTCAAAAAAACCGCCCTCCTTTACGGAGATAGCAAAACATTTTGGAATTCCGAAAAATGAAAAAAAGGCTTTAAAAAAAGAACTTAAAAAGTTATTAAAGGCGGGAAAAATCGCCGTAAGGAAGGGTAGATATATATGTTCCCAAAAAGAGGAAAAGAAAAAGGAGAAAAAAACAATTGTAGGAACCGTTATAGCCTACCCCGCCGGGTTTGGATTTTTGCAATCGGAAGAACTGGAAAAGGACCTCTACATTCCCCCTATAGAAATGCAGTATCTCCTTAACGGGGACAAAGTTTTGGCAGAACCGAAAATTTATAAAGGTAGGCCAGAGGCAAAGATAGTAAGGGTTTTAAAGAGGGCTACCAAATATGTTCTCGGCAGGGTCGATATTACAAAAAGAGGCTGCACCCTCGTCCCGATAGACAGCAACCAACATTTAAGGTTTTTACTACCTCAAAAAACCTGCAAGGAGCTAAGAACGGGAACGGTAGTAGATTGCGAAATTACCCGTTATCCAACCAAAAAGTCCCCCGG
>JALSNH010000273.1 GCA_026987085.1 Aquificota bacterium
ATGGCTAAAGTGTTCAATATACAGTTATCCTTAGTGATGAAAAATGTGTTTATTACAAACCTTAGTAGTGTCTTTTTTTGTATACCTCACTACTCAGGTAAATTTCTATCCTCAAGACCTTTTTAAGCGGAAAGTAGTTGATTGTTTCCTCTTAAAGGAAAATATTCTCAAAAGGTTCCTGCGGGGGGTTTGGGGAACTATTTTTTCTTCTACTATTGTAGGAATTACTTTCGTATGGGTTCTTTTTAACGCTTTAGCCAGTGGGGAAAAACTGACGTTGATTTACTTTATAACCGTTGCTGGACTAACTCTTTATTTATACCCTTTAGTATTTAAGGTTTTTAAAGAGCAGATTCCTCCCGAAGTTGGGGATTATTTAATTTTCAAATACCTGCCGTGGGTTGTTATAAGTCTAACGGTCATTCCTTATGCGGTTATTTTCTATTTTTCGGTTCCCGTAAAGGATTTGGTTCCAATTGCAGACCCTCAAAGGTATTTGGAAAGTGTTTTAAACCGATACGGTTATATTCATTGCGAACTTTTTCGACACTTGGCGGTTTTGGGAGATTTTTTGAACTACCTTGTTTGGAGCGTTGTGTTAAGTCTTTCCAAGGTTAGTGGTCAGCTTTTTCTTTTTGCAACGTTTTTTCTAATAATTAAAGGGGGTATTTCAGGTTGGGTGGTAGCAAGGACAATTTTGGGAATGGTAATAACTTTGAAAAATCTCAAAAGGGTTTAGAAAAAGATAAAAATCCTCAAGCTAGTTTTTTCAATTTGTTAAAAAGGAACTCCTTTTGGATTGGATTTTTAGGAACCTCCCTCCTAATGGGAATGGTTGTTATCACCTACAACCTTTTGGTGGAGAAAGGGAAACAGGTTGAACAAAGGACGGTTCAAAATAAAAGCCTCTTATCGAAGAAAAGAGCTTTAGAAAAACTCAAAAAGGAGATTTTTAATACCTTAAAGGAAAACAACGAAGAGATAGTGGCCAAGGCGTGGAAGGATAGCCGGCCTCAGATTAAGGAATTGGAAAGAAAAAATCTTTTAGAAGTCCAAAAATTTGTTGAAGCTAAGTTAAATCTCTATTTTTCAAAAGTAGAAAAAACTAATGTAGAAAGGTTTTTGGATTGGTTTTACTCTTTTGGAACCGACTATAAAGTTGTTTTTAGACAGTTTGAGGATGTAATTAAGTCGGTAAAGTGCAAAATGGGAAATTGGAAAAGTTGTCTTCAAAACTCCGTTGCCGAGCGGTACATAGAGGCCCAAATAAATAAGTATCTGTTAAACAGAGAGAACCTTCAAAGGTATATAA
>JALSNH010000274.1 GCA_026987085.1 Aquificota bacterium
ACTTTTTAATCCCTTGAATTTTAATCCTGTTTCTTTTGAAGTCTATTTTGTAGGTATTCCCAAACTGCTTTAGAGGAATGCTTCTAAAATCGGATTTGAAATTTAGGTTACCAACTTTATAACCTTGTTTTTTTAGACTTTTAAGAGCTTTAAGATTACTTTTAATCCTTTCAATAATACCTTGCTTAATTTGGGAACCTAAAACTTCAAGTTTTCTTTTTTCAAAACCGTTAGGGGTTTTTATTTCAACCTCTTTGAGTTTTTCCAATTTGGAGTTAAGCCTGTTTTTAAGGTCTGCAATGATAAAGTTATAAAACCATTTGGCTTCTAAAAAGAGCCTTTCCAAGGTTTTTAGATCGGTTTTTGAAAGGTTTTGGAGTTTAAGTTGGAAGATTTTGGGAGTTTGGAGCTTGCGTTTTTCTTTGGTTTGTTTAAGGGTTTGCTTGATTTTTTCAGCTTTGGTCATAACTCCAAACTCCCTTAGATAAAGATTTTAAAACCTATCGGACGCCATTCATCCCCCCATCACAGATGGAGGGCTTTCTGGCGTGGTTTACTGTAAACCTTAAGGTATTTGTTGGAACTTTCTTAACTTCCAATGCTTACAAATTTGTAGGTATATTGGTCCAATTTCAGTTCTTTTTTTTAAAAACTCCTGGTGAAATCTCTACAAAAATGGCTTCCAAAAAAAACCGTATAGAAGTGATTAAGGAAGAACTCCATCCTTTTGACGAAGAATTCAAAAGGCGAATGGAACAATACCTTGAGGAGGGAGATTACACCAAAATACCGCCGGACGACCTTGAAAGATTGAAGTGGTACGGAATTTTTTACCGTAAGGCGGTGCCGGGAACTTTTATGATAAGGATAAGAATTCCCGGAGGGCATTTAACCGCCCGTCAGGCAAAAAGGGTGGCAGAGCTGGCCCAAAAATATGCCAAAGGAACCGTTGAGATTACCTCCCGTCAACAGTTTCAGATAAGGCACGTCCAACTAAAGGATATAAAGGCAATTTTGGAGGGCCTCAACGAGGTTGGTATAACTACCTTACAAACCGGTATAGACAATGTTAGAAATATCGTTCAGGACCCGCTGGCCGGTTATTCTGAGGAAACGGTAATCGACACCTTGTCCTTTGTAAAGGCTATGACCGAGGCCATTTTGGGTAAAAAGGAATATGCCAACCTTCCTAGGAAATTCAATCCTGCAATAGTTGGAACGGTAAGGGATAACGTTAACGCCCTCTACAACGATTTTGCCCTGCTTGCGGCGGACAACGGTAAGGAGCTCGGTTTTAACCTTTACCTCGGTGGAAAGGTAGGTTCGGGGGGACCCGTTATCGGTTTCGATATGAACGTTTTTGTCCCGGCCGAGGTGGATAAGGTTGTCGACCTCTTTTTGGCGGTTATAAGGCTATATACCAAAAAGGGTTATAGGGATAACAGGAACAAAAATAGGCTCTACTTTTTAATTCGGGACCTTGGGGTGGAAAAGTTTAGGGAGCTCCTTGAGGAGGAGATAGGCTACAAACTTCAACCCAAAGGGTGGGACCTTGTTGAAAAGGAAGGCGAAAGGGAAGGAATTGTTAGGCAAAAGAGCCCAAAGGTTACAGGCTTTTTGGGAAAAGTTCTATCCGCCCTCGGTATTGAAAAGTCCAATTACTCCGTTTTGGCGGCCGTTCCGGCAGGAAAGCTCCCTGCGGAGGATTTAAAAACTTTTGCCGAACTCTCCGAAAGGTACGGAGATGGAACCTTGCGCCTTACTGTGTATCAAAACCTTTACATAGTAAACGTTCCGGAAGAGAACCTTTCGGAGCTCCTTTCGGAGGATATCTTTAGAAGGTATTCCACCTTAAGTGGAAACCACTTTTTTGCAAACCTTATAGCGTGTGCGGGTAGCGATACCTGCCACTTTGGGGTTATAGAAAATAAGAGCGATGCGGTAAGGGTTGCCAAATACCTCTCCGAAAGGTTTATCCCCGAGGCGATGGTTGGTGCTTACATAAAAAAGTACAACCTCGAGCCCGAATACCACGAACTGGACGAACTCCGTAAAAAGTTCACGCTAAATAAGCCTATAAGGATGCACTGGAGCGCCTGCAACAAAGGGTGTGGCGCCCACGGAAGTGCGGATATAGGTTTTGTAGGAACCAAACTTAGGGTGGACGGTAAGGTTGTCCTCGCGGTGGAGGTGTTTTTAGGAGGGAGCCACCACACCGAGGGTAAATCGGTGGGAAAGGTTCCTCTCGAAGGTTTGGAACAAAGGCTCGAAAACCTCCTTTGGTACTTTTTTGAAAACAGAAACCCCGACGAGGACTTTTTCCACTTTGTCCACCGGGTAGGTTTTGAAAAGTTAAAACCCTTCTTCGAGGTTTAGTATGCCTTACTTTCCCCTTTTTGTTGACTTAACAGATAAACGTATCCTCGTCGTGGGTGGTGGTAAGGTTGCCACCCACAAGGTAAAAAAACTCATTCAATTTGGGGCCAAAATAACGGTTGTTGCTCCCAAAGTGAGCAACGAATTAAAGAAGCTCCAAAAGGAGGGAAAAATCAAAATCAAACGGCGAAGGTTTCTTACCGGGGACCTGAAAAATAAAGACCTGATTGTGGTAGCAACAGACGATGTAAATCTCCAAAAGAGGATTTACAAACTTTGCACCAAAAAAAGGATACCTTGCAACACCGTCGATGTGCCCAAGTACTGCTCCTTTATTTTCGGTTCCACAATCGTTAGGGGCGACCTTGTAGTTGCAATAACAACCTCGGGAAAGGCACCGGCCCTCTCAAAGGAGCTGAGAAAATTCCTCGAAAGGGTGATTCCCGAAGATATCGATAAACTTTTGGAGGAGCTTTACCAGCTTAGAAAAAAACTTCCCAAAGGAACAAAAAGGCAGAAACTTTTAACAAAATTGGCAAAGGAATATTTCCAACGGCTGGAAACAAAAGGGGAAACCTAAACCTTAAATGGAGATAGATTTAAAAATTCCCAAAAAGGATAGGCCGAAAGGAAAAGTTTACCTCGTGGGGGCGGGTCCCGGCTCTTTGGACCTTCTTACGGTAAAGGCTTACAAGCTCCTCCAAAAGGCGGAGGTTGTTCTATACGATGCCCTTGTGGGTGAGGATATCTTGGAAATTATAAATCCAAAGGCGTTAAAAATATTTGTTGGAAAGAGGAGAGGCAACCACCATAAAAGGCAGGAAAAGATAAACCACCTTTTGGTTAAATACGCCTACGATTTTTCCACCGTGGTGAGATTAAAAGGTGGTGACCCCTTTATTTTCGGAAGGGGCGGGGAGGAGCTGTTATATCTGCTTGAGAGGGGCGTTGAAGTTGAAATTGTTCCCGGAGTTAGCTCCTTTTATTCTGCACCCGAGATGTTTGGTCTACCGTTAACATTTAGAGAAATTGCCCGCTCCTTTAAGGTTTTAACCGGCCACTCGATTGATGAGGATATCTGTTTGGAACCGCAAAGTGGAAAAGAAACTTTGGTATTCCTTATGGGGGTCCACAATAGAAGAAAAATCGCCCAAGTTTTGTTAAAAAAAGGTTGGAAACCTACAACGGGTGTCGCCTTTGTATCGAACGCCTACAGGGATAGCGAAAAGTTAACCCTCACCACTTTGGGGGAACTTGCCCAAAATCCACCCGAAGTGGAAACACCGGCCGTTATGGTGGTGGGGGAGGTGGTCAACCTCTACAGGGAAAAGATAAGACCAAAACTTCAAAAGGTTAAAAACGGTTCAAAAATTGAGGTTTAAAATAGCGTTCCGAATCTGTAGGTAATCATAAACCAAAACTTTACCGTTTTCCTGTTGTAAGGAGCGGAGCCCCCACTATGGGAGGGCCTGTAGTAAGCCCCCTTTAACAAAAGGGAAAGGTTTTTAATTGGCAAAATTTTATAGAGGGCGTCCCATTCGTGCCCGAACTTTTTTGTTCCATTTGGCAAATTTTTGGTGGAGCGGAAGTTGTGGTAAAAAATAGCGAAAGTTCCCTTTAAGGGCTTTAGAGTGAGGCCTCCGTAGATATCTTTTAGACCGTAGCTGTTTTTGGCGGCGGTATATTTCAAGAATACATCGCTCCAGCCGTTAAATTTGTGAAGGGTAGCCAACGGGGTAATAAAGTTTTTTCCAAAATATTCGTATCCAACAACAGGTGCGGGTGAAAGGGGAACAATCCTCTTAAGGTTGGCCTTTAAAAATCCGTGCCAATATAGGGAATTATCGGAAACCACCTTATTGTGTTGATGGGCGTACTCTAAATGAACCTTTACAGGTTTAAAACCGATTTCACCGAAACCTCCGAAGGTTTCCGAATTTTTGTTCAAATTTAGGTAGTAAGCTGCCAATTTAATACCTTTGCAAGGTTTTAAAGTCAAATTAACAACCGGAGAGTAGTTTATAGGCTCGCTCCTTTTAAAGGGCTTCGTGGAAAGTTTATTTAAAACCCCTTGGCGGTCAAAAAGGTAGTAAAAGTCCAACTTTGCAACCTTTAGGGGAACGATGCCTACCTTTACCGCATCGAAGGTTTGGGGCATCTGCCTCCAATCGACCGAACCTACAAACCTTTGGTTGTTAATGTTTACACGAAACCTTCCAAGTTTAAGATTTAGAAAGTTCCACCTGTAGGAAACCGATAGTTCGGTAATCCTTAAACGGTTCTCCTCCGCAACAAATTCGTAATACTTCTTTTGTGGTGAAAAATGGTCGTATAAAACCCCCACACCGGTTAGCTCGGTTGTGAATTTTAAACCTTTTAAAGGGGTTATTTGAACTTTAGGAGCGACCCTAACGGTGAAAGCGTTGGCTGTTTTTAACCCATTGTTTTCTATATCCACATACTCCCAACGGGGTCTCAATAAAAGGTCGAATTTTCCTAAATGGTTTCCATTTAAATCCGCACCGTAAGAGATTAGCCCTGCAAAAAATGAAAGGGAAAGAAACAACCTTTTTGCCATAATAGGGGCTTTTTCTAAAAGGATACCCTGCAGCGTTAGTTTGTTTTGACCGACCAAAGTGGGAAATTTTTTAACACCTTTGTAAGTTTCTTCTTTCCTGCAGCTCCTCCAAGGTTTGGAACTTTTTATAACCATTATGTTAAGGGAAGTAGCGACGGCGGTAAAAAACGGAAATTGGCGGGCCCTTTTGGCCTCCTTCTTCTACTTTGACCACTCCTTTAGTATCTGGCTGCTGCTGGGTGCTTTGGGTCCCTTTATTGCGGAGGCCCTGCACCTATCGGGACTTCAAAAGGGTTATATGGTTGCAATCCCGGTAATAGCGGCGGCTATCTTTCGTATCAACTTCGGTTATATTTTCCAGCACCACGATGGTAAAAAAATCGCAATAGTTGGAATACTGCTTTCGTTAATACCCCACCTTTACCTATTAGCCTCCAAGATTTTCGGTTTTCAAATCGATTACACCGACCTACTTTGGATGGGTGTTTTCCTCGGGGTTGCGGGAGCTTCCTTTGCGATAGCGCTACCAATGGCGGGTAGCAACTACCCGAAAGAGTATCAGGGACTCGTTTTAGGGCTTGCCGCTGCCGGTAATATCGGGGCGGTTCTCGACGGTGTTCTATTTCCGCCTTTGGCAAAGCTTATAGGTTGGGAATGGGCGTTTATCTCTTCGTCGGTTCTACTGCTAATAGCTTTAGGTTTTATCCTCGCTTGGGCCAAAGACTCCACCCAAAAGGAGGACCCCGATATTCGCTCGTGGGTTGTATTCTTTGCAACTATCGCTTTTATGATAGTGCTCGCTATAGGTTTTAACAACGGATGGTTTGGTGTTGACCCTATTACCGGAAAGCTCCTCTTACCTATAGCGGGTGGCCTATTTGCCATACTTCTTATGCCACCGGTTTGGAAAAAGGTTTTCCTTGAAAGGGATACTTGGGTTTTGATGCTCGCTTACTCGATTACCTTCGGCGGTTTTGTCGGAATGTCCTCCTACGTAGCTATGCTTTTGAGGGACGTTTACGCAATTTCCAAAGTGGAAGCGGGAATGCTAATGTCCCTTTTTGCCTTTACGGGTGCTATGATTAGACCGGTAGGCGGATTTATAGCGGACAAGATTAGCGGAGCAACCGCCGTTCCCCTATTTATTGCGGGAATAGCCCTAGTGAACTTTGTATTTGCCGCTTTTACACCGCCTTTAATTCTTGGAATCTTGCTCTTTTTACTGCTTTACACCTTCTACGGGCTCGGTAATGGTGCCGTTTTCCAAATGGTTCCCCATAGGTGGCCCGACAAAACCGGTTTAATGACCGGCATTATCGGTGCGGCCGGCGGTATCGG
>JALSNH010000275.1 GCA_026987085.1 Aquificota bacterium
GCTATTTCGTAGGCCTCGGGAGTTTTTAGCTCCTCAACCACAACCTGAACTATTCCGCTCCTGTCTCTAAGGTCTATAAAAACAACTCCTCCGTGGTTTCTTACCGTATCGACCCAACCGGCGAGCCTAACGGTTTGGTCTATGTTATTCTCATTGATTTCTCCACAGTAGTGGGTTCTTCTAAATTGGCCTAACACTTCCAACATAAGGAGAAAAATCTTACCGTTCCTTAAGAAGTTCCGTTTTTAAGAAGATTCCTTTTAAAGTTAAAAGAGAAAAGAACTAAGCAACCTGGAATTTTTTCTCCACGTATCCTTTCCAAATTTCGGGAATTTGGGCTATTTCCTCTTCGGCAATTTTTTTAATTAATTCCTCAATACCTTTTATGTCCCTTTTGGTTCTCACTTTAACATCGCAGGCTTGGGGTTCGGTAATAGGTTTACCTATTTGGGAAACCAAGTAAACGTAAGCTTCCTCAATTTCCTCAATCTCTTTTACCACCCTATTGGCAATAACCCCTGCGACGGCGGAGTAGATTTTTCCTACGTGGGAAACGGGATTTTTACCTGCAGCGGCTTCCAAGGTCATCGGTCTGTAAGGAGTAATAAGACCGTTAGGTCTGTTACCTCTTCCTACCTGTCCGTCGTCGCCCGCTTCGGCGGAGGTTCCGGTAACGGTAATGTAGACCGACCCATCTTTCGGGTTATCGGCGGTATTTATGAAAATTTCAACCTCTTTGTCGGTGTATTTGGTGGCGTTCTCCAAAGCCTTTTGTCGGATAAGCTCTTTCTTTTCTAGATAATCGTTTACATCGTTGACATATCTATCCACAAAAGCTGCCGCGATTGTAATTCTTATTTTGTCCCCCAAACGGACTCCCATTACCTTTATGTCCTCTCCGAGGTAGGGATGTTCTTTTTTAAACTCTTCCGAGTTGAGGTACCTTTCGGTGTTGTAAACTACCCTTTCGAGGTCATCAAAAGGTGCATAACCTACCGCAAAGGAGGTATCGTTTGCCAATGGAACTTCACCTTTTTTGGCAAATCTTTCAAATAACTCAACGAGGTCCTTACTACCGGGCCTGATTTTGGGGGTAATTATTACATGTTTATCCGTATCGAGGTTTTTTATATTTTTTCTTAACCACTCTTTGGCAACCTCTATTGCTAGCTCATCTACCGGCAAAGGTTTTCCATCTTTCTCTTTAATAGCCCTACCTACGAGGTATATCTCAATGGGTGTGATGATTTCTCCACCGCCAAATTTAGGTTCAGCAACTCCTCCAACCAAAAGGGCTTTATCGACATTATGGTGCTGAACGAAACCGAACTCCTCGAGATAAAGTTTACAGAGAGCTACCGACAGCTCTTCCGCCAAGTTATCGCAAATGGTATCCGGGTGGCCTGTTCCCTTCCTCTCAACAATTTCAACAGGATTTTCGTAAACGGGCTTAAAATCCATTAAGGAAACTACAACGTTTGCCAATTTTTCTACCTCCCGAAATAGGTTTAAATTTTTCTAAGGATTATACCTATGCTCGGCATAGATATTGTTGAAAACAACCGTATAGAGGAAAGTTTAAAGAGGTTCGGCGAAAGGTTCCTAAAAAGAATTTACACCGAAAGGGAGATAGATTATTGCAACTCCTACAAGGAGAGGATTCCCTGCCTTGCCGCCCGTTGGGCTACCAAAGAGGCGGTTATTAAAGCTTTTTTTCAAACTTTCGGTGTTGTTTTGAAATTCAAACAGATAGAGGTCTTGGGTAAAAAAGGTTTACCAGCAAAGGTGGAAATACATGGGAAAGAGAGAGAACTCTTAAAGGACTATCAAATAGTTATCTCTTTAGCCCACGAAAGGAACTATTCGGTAGCGGTTGCCCAAATAGTTAAGAAAGATACTCTTTAAGGTGGCGTCTCATAGCGAGCTGACGCAAACGCCTTAGAGCTCTATTTTCCAATTGACGGGTTCTCTCTCTCGAAATTCCGAGAATTTCTCCTATCTCCCTTAAGGTTTTAGGTTCCTCACCCGACAAACCAAAACGGAGTTCTATAACCTTTCTCTCCTTTTCAGGGAGTTTTTCTAAAAGTTGTTTTACTTCTTTCTTGAGGCTCTCTTCAATTATCTTTTTCTCCACATCTTCGGTTCCATGCCGTGAAAGAAAATCTATAAAGAAAGTATCTTCCTCATCTCCTATAGGTGTATCCAAAGATAGCGCTTCCCTTGTTAGGGACATAATTTCCGCAATCTCGTTGGGAGTGATATATTCACCCTTTTTCTTCCTCCTCTCAAGTTCCTTTTTAATCTCCTCTTCGGTCGGTTTTCTTCCCAACTTTTTTTCCAAATCTTTTTCTACCAGTTCGCGGTTTAACTTTTCCGCAATAAGCTCCGCCGGCGGTTCGCTACCCAACTCCTTTAATAGTTCCGCATAGACGTGAGAAATTCTGTTCATCATATTGAGGTGTTTGACGGGAAGCCTCACAGCCCCGGTATGTTGGGCTATAGCTTGCATAATTGCCTGCCTAATCCACCAAACAGCATAGGAGATAAATCTAACCCCCTTATCGGGGTCAAATCTTTTGGCAGCCTCCAAAAGACCTAGATTTCCGGCAGCTATAAGTTCCGAAAGAGGAACTCCATAACCCATATACTGGCGGGCAACCGATACCACAAATCTCAAGTTGGATTCCACAAGTTTTTTCAAGGCTTCCTTATCTCCCTCCTTTGCCCTCTTTGCCAATTCTTTCTCCTCTTCAGGTGTTAAAAGTGGGATTTTCGAAATCTTTTTGAGGTACTTTTTAAGAAACTCTTGCTCTGTTGGAGAGTACATATGAATTTAGTCTAACTAAAGTTGTTAATAATTTTTGAGTTTTTCCTTTGACAAGGAAAATTAACAAAAACTAAACAATAAAAGAATTCCTCCATAAAGAAACTAAAAAAGAGTTTTCTGTCTTAAAGAACCACTTTTGTATAGTTTTTCAACCTCTGTAAGAATACTTTTCATTTCCAGCTCCAAAAGTTTTTCTTTTAATTTTCCTATTTCCGGTTTTTTAATTTTTAAATCTTCTTCTTTTATCGGTATTTCGATATCTGTTTTTAACTTTACAAGGTCAAACCACCTTTTTAAATCCTCCTTTGAGGTATTTTTTAAAAAATTTCTTACCGATAGAGGAAGTTTTTCCCAATTTTTCAAAATATTTTCAACGGAACCAACCTCCTTTAAAATCTGAACTGCCCTTTTTGGGCCAACACCTTCAACCCCGGGAATATTATCAACTTTATCTCCTACCAGTGCAAGGTAAGAAGGTATCTGCCACGGCTCAATCCCAAACTTTTTAAGGACTTTTTCTTTATCTATTTCATCTCCGGTTAGCGGATTAACAATTTTTACCCCTTTTAGAGAAAGAAGTTGAAACATATCCTTGTCGGGTGTGTAGATAATTACCTCCCACCCCTTTTGGGAAAACTTCTTAGCCAAGGTCCCTATAAGGTCGTCCGCTTCAACACCCTCCATCTCAAGGGTTGGAATTCCTAAAAGCTTTAGAATTTCCTTTATAGGTTTTATTTGAACTTTCAAATCGTCTGCTATAGGTTTACGATTGCTTTTATACTCCTTAAAAAGTTGAGTTCTAAAACCCTTTTTGGGACTATCGAAAACTACCGCAACATATTGAGGTTTTTTTTCTTTCAAAAAAGAGAGAAACATTCTTAAAAAACCAAAAATGGCACCGGTAGGAAAACCGCTTTTGGTCTTTAACGGCGGTAAGGCATAGTAAGCCCTATAAATAAAGGAGGAACCGTCAAAGAGATAAAGTTTTTTTGCCGAAAACATAAATTTGAAATTTTTAAGAAAATAAAACGCTTGGTGAAAGAAATTTAAAAAGGTAAAGGGTAGCGACGGCCATTGCTTAGATGACCTTTTAGATTTTCCTACCCTGGATATTTGATTTAAACTTTCTCAATATTTCTTTAATGAATCCTTTGCAACTTTCTAAAACATTTGGGTGGAAACTTTACGGTATTCCTAAAACCTTTGAAGGTATCTCAATAAACTCAAAAACTGTAAAAGTCGGAAATTTGTTTGTTCCATTAAAGGGAAAGAAATTTGATGGACACCTCTTTATAGAAGAGGCGATTAGAAAAGATGCCGTCGGTTTTCTTTTCGAAAGTAGTAAATTGGATAAGAATCTGATAAAAAAGTTGACCGCTAGAGCTTTTGCTCTTGAGGTAAAGGATACTTTTAAAGCCTTACAAACTTTAGCCCGCCTTCGGCGGGAGTTTTTTAAAGGTAAAGAGATTATTGCTATTACCGGCACGGCGGGTAAGAGTACAACCAAAGAGCTTATAGCCCACCTTTTGAAGGGTGCGGGAACCGTTTATAAAACGGAAGGAAATTTAAACTCCCAGGTAGGTCTACCACTTACCGTTGCGGCCGCCAACGAACGGGTAGATTTTTGGGTCCTCGAAATGGGAGCTTCCGAAAAGGGAAACATAAAAAGGTTGGTCGAAATAGCAAAACCCACCCTTTCGGTGTTGACCTCCTTGGGTTTTGCCCACCTCGAAGGGTTTGGAAATTTTCAAAACCTTATTTTGGCAAAGGGTGAAATATTCCTCGGTAAGGAGGTAAGGAAAGCGGTTCTTCCTCAGGAGGCTTTGTTCTATTACAAACACCTCCTGGAAAATAAGAGGACAGAAACTTTTAAGGGACTACCTTTTTATAGATTTACAAGCAAAGGTAGGACGGCTATAAACCTTTATGGAAAAAGAGTAGAGGTAAACCTTCTCGGTGAGGGAATTGTGAAAACAATTCTTGTGGCTTCAAAGGTTCTGGAAATTTTAGAACTTCCGGTAAGAGAACTTTTATTAGAACTTTTGCCCTTCTTTAGAGGTTTAAAAGGAAGGATGCAACCTATTTTGGGAAAGGATTTTCTAGTTATCGACGACAGTTATAATGCCAACCCTCTTTCGATGGAAGCCGCTCTAAACACCCTTATAAAGGTAGAAGGCTACGACCGCCGTGTTGCAATTTTGGGCGATATGTTGGAGCTTGGAGATATAGAAGTCAAAGCCCACCGCGATTTGGGATTGCTATTGGAAAAACTTCCCATAAGTGAAATCTACCTATTTGGTAGGTTAACCCGCCACACGTGCGGTGAGATAAAAAGTAAACCGTGCCACCACTTTGAAGATAAGGAAAAACTTTTAAAAAGGCTAAAAGCTAAAGAACCTCGGAAGGGTAGTGTTTACTTGGTAAAAGGGTCGAGAAGTTTAAAAATGGAGGAGGTGTTGGAGATTTTTATAACCTAAAAAGGCTTTTTATAAATCTTTTGGCTCCGTAAAGGAAAATATTCTTAAAGTCTATTTCACCTTGAAGGAATTTAAAAAACTTTTCCAAATCCTCAGAACGGGCGTTTTTAAACATAAAACCTTGAAAGTTGTAGGCTAAAAAAGCCGTTAGGTATCCGTACAGGAACTCCATTTCAAGAGGTTTTACCTTCTTTTTATAACACTTTTGGGGATTTTCGGAAGTTAGACAATCGGCCAGAATGTGGGCTTGCCGAACCGAGTAGTAGATACCTTCGCCAAGGAGGGCATCGGTTGCTCCCGAAGCGTCTCCTAAGAGAAATATATTTCCTTCACCCTTTAACAGTTTTCCTTTGGAAGTTGGTATGAACCACCCTTTAAGGGAGAGAATTTTTCCTCCACTCAAAAGGGGATGCTTGTCTATATATTCCTTCAGTAGGTCTCGAAGGTTTTTTATCTCCCTTTTTAGGGAAGCTATTCCTACACTCACCTTGCCCTCACCTTTGGGAAAAATCCAACCGTAGCCCCACTTTACCAGACCTATATCTATAAATACCTCATCGGAGGGAACCTTATCTGTTTCTACTACAGCCTCCACAACCGGAACGGGATTTCTATCGATACCCAAAACTTTTAAAGTTCTACTCAATGCACCATCTGCCCCTACGAGATAGCGGGTTTTATAACTTCCTTTAGAAGTTTCTACCTCTACCCAATCTCCAAAGTGGTTTCTGAAATTCAGAAACTTTTCCCCAAAAAGGAGTTTTGTTCCCTCATCTTGCGCCTTTAAGGTGAGAAATAGGTCGAAAGAAGACCTATCGACGATTTTCACAACCGGTTTTTCCGAACGGGCGGAAATATACTTTTCACCCCTCCAACCCAAGTTTCCACCGTAAATATCGTTTAAAACGGAATTCTCCCAGTTTTCCGGAAGGTAGGGA
>JALSNH010000276.1 GCA_026987085.1 Aquificota bacterium
GGTCTTTGGGGTTTCCGCCAAAACCGAAGGCTATTTTTGCCCTCTCCCTTTTACCGCTTTTTACCTCTTCGATAAGCTCCCAATAGCGGTCCCTTATTTTTATAGCCTCTTCGGGCGAACCGCAGGTTGAATATGTGTATTCAAGGCCTTTGTGCTTTTTCTTTACGCCACCGGTGGCTATAACCAGCCTGTCGTAGCTTTTCTCCTCAGTCCTTCCGTCGGGATACTCAACCAAGACCTTCCTTTCGGAACTTTTAATTTCCTTAACCTTTGCTTGGGTAAATTGAAAATTGTTCCTTTCGGCGATTTCTTTTAAATCGAGTTTACACTCTTCGGGCGTTATCTCCTTGGTTGGTATCCAAATGGAGATAGGATAAATCCAAAGATAATCCCTATCGGAGATAAGCTCAACGTCGAACTCTTTAACCGAGTGGGCAAAGGCTGTTTCAACTCCCCCTATACCGCCACCTATTACCAATACCTTTTCCCGTTTTGCCATTTTTATTTCCCTCCGTAGTATTTGGAATTTGTTAGCAATTACTAATGGAGTAAATGTTAAAAGGTTTCCTTCAAAAGGTTAGGAGAAAGGACAGAAAAACCTTTAAAGATTCGCTTGAAGAATGCTATACCAGATGGTTAAACCGTTGCTGCCGCCAAGCTCCCTTTCACTGGCCCTTTCGGGGTGGGGCATAAGGCCAAAGACGTTGCCCTCTTTGTTTACTATCCCCGCAATGTTGTTCAAGCTTCCGTTGGGGTTGTACTCGGGAGAAACTTCCCCTTCGGGGGATGAATACCTTAAAACTACCTGACCGTTTTTTTCAATTTCCTCAAGTTGCTCCGGCGGGGCGTAAAAATTACCGTCGTGGTGGGCTATCGGTATCTCTATAACCTCCCCCTTTTCTAAAGAACGGGTAAAGGGAGTTTGGTTATTTTCCACCTTTAGGTAAACCGGTTTGCATACGAACTTGAGTTGTTTGTTGGGAATTAAAGCTCCCGGCAAAAGGTGCATTTCGGTAAGAATTTGAAACCCGTTGCAGATACCTATTACCAATCCGCCCTTTTGGGCAAAGTTGTAAATGGCCTCCGCCAAAGGAGTTCTTGCCGCCAAAGCTCCCGGCCTTAGGTAATCACCAAAGGAAAACCCGCCCGGTATTACAACGCAATCAACATCTATTTTGGTATCCTCCCAATGGAGGAACTTTACCGGTTTATTTAAAACCTCATCTATTACGTAGTAGGTATCGTAATCGCAGTTAGAACCGGGAAAAACAGCAACGCCGAATTTCATAGAAAACCATTATCCAGTCAATAATAAAAACCTCTAAATGGATTTGAAGGAAAAACTCTTCCAACTTATAAAGGAAAGAAGTTTAAAAGTTGCAGAGGAGCCAATTTTTAAGCTATCATCGGGAAAGCTTTCCCGCTACTATCTCGATTTAAAAAAGGTGACCCTCGACCCCGAGGGCGGTTATCTGGTTGGAAATTTAATGTTTGAACTGGTTAAACCTTTTGGCATTTCAGCCGTAGGCGGATTAACCCTCGGTGCGGACCCCATAGCTTACGCCACCGCACTAATCTCCTACCAAAAGGGAGAACCTATTAAACCTTTTGTAGTAAGGAAAGAACCCAAAGGCCACGGCACAAAGCGCCAAATCGAAGGTAATGTAGAACCGGGAGAAAAGGTAGTTGTCGTTGAAGATGTAATTACAACCGCCGCATCATCTTTAAAGGCAGTAAAAGCCTGTAGGGAATACGGTCTTGAAGTTGTTGCCGTTTGCGCAATAGTTGATAGAAAAGAGGGCGGTAGAGAGAATTTGGCCAAGGAAGGCTTAAAACTTTATTCCCTCTTTACCATAGATGACTTTTTAAACCGCTAATTTTTTCCCTTC
Organism: Aquificota bacterium; assembly: GCA_026987085.1. Taxonomy (GTDB): domain Bacteria; phylum Aquificota; class Aquificia; order Aquificales; family QOAS01; genus QOAS01. The sequence goes on from JALSNH010000276.1 coordinate 1,890, forward strand.
TATTTTTCTGTCGGGTCTTAGAGAAAGCTCCCCGTAAGGGAACTCCTTTATCTTTCCATAGCAGGTTCTTAAAACGGCAAAACCTTTAGAGTTAATACCCAACAATTTTCCCCTTTCGTTGCCTACAAATACCCTTTTGGACCTCCAAAGAAGTTTTCTATTAATAAGTTCCACAAAGGGTAAAAATCCTTTCTCTCTAAACAGGTTTAGGTCTTGATTTAAATTTACCAGCAAAAGTTCCAAAAATTCTTCAAAATCTACCTCCGTTTGGGTTTCCAAAAATATGGAAGTGGCCCATTTTTTAAGGTCTCCGGGAAAACTCTTCACATTCAAGTTGACACCTATTCCTATCACAACAAAACCTTTGGAAACTTCTGTTAAAATACCGGCTACCTTCTTACCATTTACATAAACATCGTTAGGCCACTTAATTTTTGAAAGAATGTAGCTGTCGACCGTTTTCGATACCGACCAGCCGGCAACAAGTGAGATACAACCTAGCTCGGTTCCAAAAACCTCTTTAGGAAACTTTACCGATAGATATAAGCCCGCCTTCGGCGGGGAATACCATTGATTACCCTTTCGTCCCCTACCTGCCGTTTGACTTAATGCCACCAAGGGGGTAAATGGTTCGAAACTATCCTCTTTAACTACATCTTGAGTACTGGAAATTTTGTCAACAACTATCGGAGCATTAAAAAGAAAAGGCCCTTTTAAAGCCACAGTAATTAAAAGATTTGCTTAAAAACCCTCCTTTGGAAAAATTGCGAAAATTAGGAAGAAACATTTAAAGGTGCATACTCTGTAAGACCTTATCGAGATTTGGTTTAATGCGGTCGTAAAGCTCCAAAAAATGTTGCGATATTACCTTGGTAGCTCCTAAAACAGGCATAAAGTTGGTATCACCGTTCCATCGAGGAACGATATGGCAATGTATATGCTGTTCCAAACCGGCTCCCGCTACCCTTCCCAAGTTCCATCCAACATTAAAACCGTGGGGTGATATGGTCATCTTTAAAGCTTTAATGGAGGCTTGAACCAATTTGTTTATCTCCAAGAGCTCCCCATCTGAAAGGGAAGTAAAATCGTCCGTATGTCTAATCGGACAGACCATTAAATGACCACCGTTGTAAGGATACAGGTTCATTATTACAAAGGCCTTTTTACCTTTATGGAGGACAAGATACTCCCTCCACTTTTCGGGAGGTTGATTCACCGCTTCGCAGAGAAAACAATCGGCGGAAATTTTGTCAACATTTTCAATATAGTGGCTTCGCCAAAAGGCCCATAAATGTTGCATTGAAACAATTTTAAACCCCGCGCGGGAGCATCGGGCTTACCCTTGCTCCCTTTCGGGCCTGGGGGGGTTCACCCTAGCCCCCCGCGGGGTGGTATAACATTTAATGGCGGAGGGGGAGGGATTCGAACCCTCGGTGCCCGTAAAACGGGCACACGGCGTTTCCAGCGCCGCGCCTTCGTCCGCTCGGCCACCCCTCCTGTGGACTTACCGAAGCTAAATAATATATCAGTCAATATTGGCTAAGTCAACTTGTCAAAGGGAGGCAAGTAAACTTTTTTAGGCCAAACTATTTTTATAGAAAAGTTTCGGGCTAAAACTTCGCAAAACCGTCTGCCGTAAGGTTTTAGCGCGAAATAGTTCACTTCTTTCCTAATTTTCAAAAAAATTCTACATCGGACTTGACTTTTTTTATTTGTAAGTTAAACTTAATTGTTTACTATGGGAGTGGTAAACACTACCAATTTTCTTATGAGTTTACTTATCGCTTTCTTGGCAATTGTGCTCCCCGGTATTATGGCGCTTTTATACTGGACCGTACGTAAAGATTAAAAGATTAAGAACCTATGGTGGTGGTGTAAATTATTTCTCCAACCTTTCGTCTTATTAAACTGTACTCGCCCAAGTATCGGCGGAGTTGCTTTTCTAAAAAGGCTATTGTTGTAAGATTTTGAGGAGCTCTAAAGTCTCTCAAAGGTTTATTTGCAAAGAACAATGCCGCTGCTGCAGCCATCTCTGCCGTTTTAATAGCTTCTTCTCCATTTTCGGTGTAAGGTAGCTCTATTCTTGCTAAGTTCAATGTTGGGTCGCTTAGACCTTCTTTATCCGCCAAACAAACATAACAAGCCAATTTTTTTACTTTACCTACTTTATATTCGCCATTTTTAGTTAAACCTTCCACATGTTCCTCAAAAAGGAATAAAGGAGTTCTATATCCCCTTTTTAGTCTAAAAACAATATCTTCCCTCCCTTGGAGATAGATATTTTTCTGTTCCTTTACAAGGTAAGCTACATTTTTCAAAAAACGGTTTCTTTTAACCGGACCGTCCATTATAAGGAAACTGTCCTTACTTAAGGAACTAAAAGCGGCTTCTATTTCTAATTTACCCATTTGGAGATTTGCCAGTTTTCCTAAATTCCTTGAAGGAGATTTAATGGTTTCAAACTTTAATAAGTAATTACCTATTTTTGTTTCCCAAAAAGGAGGAATCTCCAAATTTTCCTCCGAGTGGTAGATGAAAAACCTTTTCACCGTTGGGTTAATAAGTTCGTAATTTGCTCTTTGTTCATCGAAGCTTACTTTTAAAACCCCTACACCTACGGAAATAAATATGGCCTCTCCCAAAAAGTGGTTATCGTCAAAAATAGTTGTTCGAAACTCTGTTCTTCTTACACCGTCCACAAATAAAAGCTTTTTGGGAATTTTCTCCTCCACTTTAATAGGATTCCAGCTACCACAAGTTTCATAAGAAGGATCTAAAATTTCCACAACCCTCCGGGTTTCCTCTTCAAATTCTCTGTTTTCCCGAGGATTGGGAAAAAAACGCAACATTAGTTTTAAGCTTAATACTCTTTAAACGCCACGTTGAAAAAAAGTTCTAAGAACTAACAGGAGTTATTATGGGTTAGATAGTTATATGAGCATAAGCTAAAACTGCCAATCCCAAAGCTATCAAAACCAATTTAACGGTTAAAAGAAATCTCCTCTGGGAAGGTAAAAAATACCTTAAAGAGAACAAAAATAGGCCTCCAAATACAATAACAATGCCCGCTAAGAATGGAAAACTTATTTCCCTACTACTTAAGGCGTGAAAACTCCAAACAACCAAAAAAAGGAAAAAAGCAATTTTATGCCACTTCAATGGTTTTAAATTTAGAAAGAGCTTCCTTTCAAGAAAGATACCGGTAATTATTAGGAATATTATTAAAAAAAGCGAAAAATAGCCTGTTAGTTCGTGAAGCTCTTCCATTTAAGTTAGGGATTTTAAACTAAACCTCTTGATGGAACTCATTAAAAAACCTCTCTACATAGGCGGTGAGCCTGTTTGGAAGGAACCTACCATAGATGTTGTTTATCCCTACAACCGCCAAAAGGTGGGAGAGGTTCCAGAGGCCACTCCCGAAGATGTTAAAAAGGCTATAGACCTTGCGGTGGAAGGATTTAAAGAGATATCCTCTTTGAGTGCCTACGAAAGAAGCCAAATCCTTTATAGGGCCTACGAACTTTTAAAAGAACGGGCGGAGGAATTTGCAAAAATTTTGGTCCTCGAAGTTGGAAAGACTATAAAGGAAGCCCGAACGGAGGTAATGAGGGCCCAGCAGACGCTCCTTCTATCGGCGGAGGAGGCAAAGAGAATTTACGGCGAGACCATACCCTACGATGCCGTTCCAAACGGAGTAGGAAAGGTAGGCTTCTACATAAGGGTTCCCGTTGGGATAGTTGCAGCAATTACACCTTTTAACTTTCCGCTCAATTTAACAATGCATAAAGTAGCGCCCGCCTTGGCGGCGGGAAATGCGGTGGTTGTAAAACCTTCCGAAAGAACCCCGCTTTCGGTCGCTATGCTGGCGGAAATCCTCTACGAGGCCGGAGTTCCCAAAAAGGCCCTATCGGTGGTTTACGGCTTTGCCGAGGTTGGAAAGACTTTAACAACCGACGAGAGGGTAAGGGTAGTATCCTTTACCGGTTCGAGGAAGGTAGGAGATATCATCGCCCGTCAGGTTGGAATAAAAAAACTGGTATTGGAACTCGGTTCAAACTCCGCCCTCATTGTGGATAAAGATGCCGACCTCAAAAAGGCGGCCAAAAAGGCGGTTCAGGGCGGTTTCGCCTTGGCCGGTCAGGTTTGTATCTCGGTTCAGAGGGTTTTTGCCCACAAAGAGGTTTTTGATGAGTTTGTAAACCTTGTAGTGGAGGAAGTTAAAAAGCTCAAAGTGGGAGACCCTATGGACGAAACCACCGATGTGGGTCCTATGATATCTCCCCAAGATGTGGAAAGGATAAAAATTTGGA
>JALSNH010000277.1 GCA_026987085.1 Aquificota bacterium
GCTCCCGGTCATAGGATGTGCCCGGGTTGTTCCATTCCACCTATCGTAAATATGATTCTTCTCGAATACGGAAAGGATACCGTTACCGGTTCCAACACAGGTTGTTTGGAAGTTACCACCGGAGTGTTTCCCTATACCGCCTGGACCGTTCCGTGGATACACGTAGCTTTTGAAAATAACCCCGCAGTTTTGAGCGGTGCCGAGGCTGCTTACAAAGCCTTTAAAAAGAAAGGAAAGATAGATAAAGAGATTCACTTTGTTTCTATCGGTGGGGACGGAGGAACCTACGATATCGGTTTTCAGGCACTATCGGGTGCGGCCGAAAGGAACCACAATATGCTCTATGTTTGCTACAACAATGAAGGTTACCAAAATACCGGTTATCAAAGGTCTTCCGCAACCCCGATAGGGGCTTTCACCAAAACAACTCCCGTGGGTTCTAAAATAGTGGGTAAGGAGGAAAAGAGAAAGGACCTCACTATGATAATGGCCGCCCACGAGATACCCTATACCGCCCAAGCCAACCCGTTCAACTATAAGGATTTCACCTACAAAGTTAGAAAAGCTAAAAGTATTAAAGGTTTTAAATTTATTAACGTGTTGCAATCCTGCACTCTCTCGTGGAGAACAAAGCCGGAAGATGCATTTAGGGCTTTAAAATTGGCGACCGAATCCCTCTATTGGCCTCTTTACGAGGTTATAGAAGGCCGCTTTTGGAGAATTAACATTAAACCGAAAAAACCCAAACCGATTGAGGACTACATCGCTATGCAACCCAGATGGAGACACGTTCTAAAAATGCCCGAGGTTCTCGATAGGATTAAAGAGGAAATCTACACCAAATGGGACTATCTCCTCAGAATGGAAAAACTCTCCAAAGAGCTTGCCGAAGACCTCGGATTTAGCCTCGATGAGATTTTTGAAATGTCTTGGGAAGAGTATCAGGAAAAAGTTAAACCTAAATTGAAGGAGAAAACTTACCTTTTCTAACTTTTTTCTTTTCTTTTCCTATAAAGGTTATAGAGGGTATTTAACAACTCCCCGGGTAATTGAAATTTTCTTTCCAACACAAGGAGTTTAATGTTTTTATCTTTTAACTTAAATAGGTCTTTGAAGGTTGTAATCCAAATTAGGTTGGGGTTTAAATCCACATTCCTATAGTCGAAGTGGTCTCTAAATTCTAAGATTTCCTCTATTAGGAAACCGTATTTTTTGGATAAGTCCTTTACCTGTTTTTGAAATGCTTTGTTATCTCCAACGGCGGAGAC
>JALSNH010000278.1 GCA_026987085.1 Aquificota bacterium
CTAATCCGCCTTTAGGTTCTAAAATCGCCAAAACCTTCAGTTGGTAATCTTTACAGGTCCAATAAAAGGCCGGATGTATCATAACGACCTCTACACGGTTCCTTATAGAGGCCAACTTTTGGCGGTAGAGCTTGTCCAACTCCCTTAGTTGGGAAATTAAATGCTCCCACCTTTTTTGGTCAATTTTTAAACCTTCTACCTTATTGAGTTGCTCCGCAAATTGTAGCCATCTTTTTGGAGAGAGCCAATAGTGTGGATTGCTTCTCGGTGGGAGATTTAAAAGCTTTACAACCTCCACCCGTTTTTGGAGCGGTATTTTTCCGCTAAAAGGTTCAAGATTTCCTATAAGAAACACCTTTTTGGAGTGTTCTATATGCAGGGCATCTTTAGGAGTAAGGTCGTAAAGGTGCGGATTAGAGCCCGGTTTAACAATCTGGTAAACCTTATAGGTCGGGTAAACATTTTTAACAATCCACACCAAAGGGTATATGGAAGCCGATATTTCCGGTTTTTCCTCCTTGTGGGAGCAACTTACAAAAAACAAAACCAAAAAAAGTAAAGACAACAACCTTAACATAGAGAGTTAAATTTAACCCCCGCGACCCACCTATTGTTGGTAGACATAGAAAGCGCCGTCCTATAAATGGATTACCAAACAATTTAGCTATCTCCTTTGGTGGAGCTAAAAGGAAAACCTCCCTTAGTAGGGAACTCTACAAAGGACTCCCTCCTTTCGGGGGGTGTTTTACTCCCTAAAGTTTTCCCTCACAGGGTTTTCTCTTCCTTTTGCCTCCATCTAAAGGAAATATTTACAACAAAAAACCCGTTTGAGGGAATTGCTAAAGAAATTCTCCCACCGATGGGTTGGTTTTTTTCCTAACACTAAGAGTTTGTTTTTTTACCCTTCCTTTAAGAGGTTTTCTTCCTTTAACCACTTTTCCACCTTTTGTGGGTCTATTTTTAAAACCCCCCAATGATTTCTATCGGGAGCTTTAGTTCCCTGTAGAGGTTGTGTAAATCTATCTGAAACTCCGCACCTATGATGTGAGGTAGTTTACCTCCTTTAGAAACCCTTTTTATGTTAAGAATATCCTTACAATGAAGCTGGTTGAGAAACTTACTGTAAAAGGAAAGGAGGAAGCGGAAGAATACCTCAAAAGGTTAGGTTATAAGGATATCTACCTCTGGAGGGACGCACCAAACACTTACTATGATTGGCATACCCATCCCTACGATGAAGTAAGATTAGTTCTAGAGGGTG
>JALSNH010000279.1 GCA_026987085.1 Aquificota bacterium
AGGTATCCTGCCTCGTCGACTATAGCCCTTCCAGCCTCTATTATTAGCTTAGGAAAGTCACCCGGTCTCAAATTTTCAAGCAAGGCGGTAGTTATCCTTTCCGCGTACTCTTCGATATCGGGAACCGCAACCTCCGGAGGAAGATAGATACCTTTTAACCTATTTTTGGAAGGAAGACCGCCGCCGATATCGAGGTACTCGATTTTAAAACCGTAGGTGTCCTCAATATGGTAGGCAAAGTTTACCATTTTCCTTACTTCGTTTTCGTAGGCTTTGGGTTCCAAAATGAAGGTTCCTATATGGCAGTGGAGGCCATTAAGCTCGAGCCACTCGCTGGCTGCTATCCTCTTTACCGCATCCTCTGCCTGACCGCTTTCGAGGTTAAACCCAAAACGACTCCATTGGGGCTGAATACCGGTATCCATATTTATGCGGATACCGATTTTTACTTTTTGGTTTAGTTCTTTGGCAATCTCTTCGATGTCGGCGAGCTCTTCGAAGGTATCGGCGTTTATACGGGCCCCTTCCAAGATAGCGGTTCTTAAAGCCTCTTTGGGTTTGTAGGGGCCGTTAAACACTATCTGGTCGCCCGGAATACCGAGACGGCGCGCCTTTTCATATTCGAACTCGGAAACAACCTCGGCGGTTTCTCCCTCCTGGTGGAGAATAGCGCAGATAGCTTTCAAATAGTTGGTTTTGTAGGACCAGGTAAACTCCACATTGGGATAGCGGGTTTCAAAAGCTTGACGGAATCTTCTAAACTGTTGGCGGAGCTTTCTCTCGGAAAAGACAAATAGAGGAGAACCGTATTCTTTTACCAAATCCTCAATAGGAACACCATCTATATTGTCCCTTACACGGCTCCAACCGTATGCTTTACCGCTTACTTTGTTGGCAAAGCCTACGTTTACCTTGTTTATAACCGGTTTCTCGTATGTTTTTTTCATTTTTTTCCCTCCAATGGTTTTAAATCTCTAAACTTCCCCGTAGGTGGAGATTTTTTGAAAGAAACCCATATCGGTTATAAAATCGTCGGTAAACCTCACGTAGAGTTTTCCAACTTCGTAATCCCAATCACGGGGAGGTTCCTCTCCGAGGGCCGCCTGCAGCAGTCTTGCGGGTAGGTTTATACCAACTCCCGTTGAGAAGTAGATCCACGCGGGAAATCTCGGATTTATTTCAATCAGATAAATATCCCCTTCGGGGGTATAGATACATTCCAGTTCAAAGGCACTACGCCATTTGAACTCTTTAAC
>JALSNH010000280.1 GCA_026987085.1 Aquificota bacterium
GGTAAAATATCACCGTCAAAAATCTTTTTGTGGTGCTTTCTGTATTCATCAAGAGCGTTAAAGAATTGCTCCTTTCTAACCTTTAGGTATTTTCCTATTTTTTCAGCAAACCTATCTATAGTTAGGTTTGAAAATATCAAATCCTTTGCGGTTCTGCTTTTACTACCTCTAATGGAGGTCAATATTCCGACCGAATTTAGGTAAATATGTAATTTTTTCAAAACCTCTTCCCGTTTTGAGGTTATAACCACCCTAAGGTTGGGTTTTTGAGTTTTTTTGTCCCACATTAAGGAGGCGGTTCCGTCGGTATCGAAGTATCCCGCTATTAGGGCGTTTATGTAGTCCTCCCGCAGGGTAAATAGGAGGGGGTGGAGCTCCCCTTTTCGGGTTCCCAATCTTTTTAGAATTTCCCTCAGGAGGGAGGAGTATATAACCACACTACCGTTAGAGCTTTCCGAAACTGTTAGGAACGGAAAGAGTTTTTGGAGGAATTCTCTAAGCTGTTTTGTAGGAGTTTGGGCTATCGTTATTTTCGCCTTTTGACTTAGCGAGCCGTCCCCCAAGACCAGACCGACAAAATACCAAAATTCCGCATTTAACTCAAATAGGGGAATAGGTTTTGCACCTGCCCGTTGGGGGTATACCGCCTCTATTTCGGGAAGCAGTTCGTTCAGCTCTTTTAAACGGAATCCGTTTTCTATTAGCAGTTTTATTGGAACTATTTCCCTTTTTAGGTATTTGTATTTGACCGAACTTTTAACCGAGTTTCTTATTATTGGGGCCACCTTTTGGTGGAAAAGTTCGCTCCAATCTTTAAACTTTAATAGGACATCGGTAATGTTAAGTTCCACTAGGAGTTCCAAAAGGTTTATGTTCCTTCCTTTATGGTTTCTATAATTAAACGGAACCGCCAAATAGTCGCCCTTTTTAATATTTTTGGCGCTTACCCATCCGAATTTTCCTTCCCTAAATACAAATAGCCCGTGGTCGGGGGTGGTTTTTATCTCGATACCGTTGGAGAGTTTTATTACTTTGACTTTCCCCTTATAGGGGATTTTCCAAAACTTCGAAACGGTGGCACAGCACAGCTTTATTTCACCGTCGCTAAAGCCTAAAAGCTCAGTTTCGTTGGAGTTTTCTACAATTTCTCTTATAGATTTTATTTGTCCATCTTTTAAAACTACTTGAGTATCTTCGGTAACGCAAAGTCCCATTTCAAATAGTTCCTGCGCCAGTTGCATAGTTTTGCTTGC
>JALSNH010000281.1 GCA_026987085.1 Aquificota bacterium
TCGAAACCTATTTAGGTAAAAAGGCAAAAATCCAATTTAAGGATTTTCATAAAGCCGATTTAAAGGCTACTTGGGCGGATATAACCAAAGCCAAAACTCTTTTAGGTTGGGAACCTAAGATACCTTTAAAGGAAGGTATTAAAAGAACCGTAGATTGGTTTAAAGAAAATTGGAACTGGGTTAAGGAGTTGAAAATTTAATAAAGAAACCGAGGGAAGGTTTACTCCTCCTCCAACTCTTCCACCTTGCAGTGGACCTCCTTGAGTTGTTTGGGGTCCACATAGTCGGGGGCGTTGGTTAAAGGACAGATTCCCTTTTGGGTTTTGGGGAAGGCTATAACGTCCCTTATGGAGTCGGCTCCTACCATAATGGCCAACACGCGGTCGAGACCGAATGCAAAACCTCCGTGGGGAGGAGCTCCGTATTGAAGGGCCTCCAGTAGGAAACCGAATTTTTCCTGAGCTTCAACTTCTCCTATATTGAGGAGTTTAAATATCTTTTGCTGTATATCGGTTCGGTGTATCCTGATGGAACCGCCACCGATTTCGTAGCCGTTTAAGACCATATCGTAGGCGAGCGATTTAACACCCTTTAGTATCTCCTTGCGTTTTTCTATATCGTCGGTGGCCAAAGCCTCATCGATTTTTGCCAAATCCTCCTCCCTCGGCATTGTGAAGGGGTGGTGAACCGAAACGAACCGCTGCTCCTCCTCGTCCCACTCAACCAGCGGGAAGTCGACCACCCATAGGAATTTAAACCCTTCCTCACGGGCATTTAGTTCGTCGGCAAGGCGCCTGCGGAGGGCGTCCATTACCTTGTAGACAAAATCGTGGTCGGTATCGGCCTGGAAGAAGATGATATCTCCGACCTCGGCGTTTACCCTCTTAAGAAGGTTTTGAACCTCCTCCTCGCTAAAGAATTTGGTTATCGGCGAAGTTAACTTGTTCTCGTCAACCCTAATCCAAGCCAAACCTTTTGCTCCCAATTTTTGGACAAATTTTGTAAGTTCGTCTATCTTTTGACGGGATAGACTTTTTCCTCCACCTTTTACGACTATTGCTTTAATAATCCCGCCTTTGTCGACAACATTTTTAAAGACCTTAAATTGGGTATTTTTGAAAATATCGGTCAACTCTATAAGGGGGGTTATTACATCCTCCTTTATACGGAGGTCCGGCTTATCGCTCCCGTATTTGGTTATTACCTCATCGTAGCTGTAAACCGGGAAGGGTTCCTTTAT
>JALSNH010000282.1 GCA_026987085.1 Aquificota bacterium
AAAGTTTGGGTTCCTATTGAACCGGTCGAACCGAGAACGGCTACAGTTTCCATACTTTTAATTTTTTAGAACTATTTAAAACCTCCATTGAGATGATGGAAAAAGGTGCCCTATTTTGGAAGTTTTTATAGAAAAATTGCAGGTTAAAACTCTGCAAAACCGGCCGCCGTAAGGCGTGGGTACTATTGCTAGACGGTATATCCCTACCACAAAGCGTTGCATTTTTAATGCAGGGCTGTTTACGAAAGATTAATTTTTCTAATTTTAAATGGATGCATTAGGCCAGGTTCAAAGGTGGGCTCTTTTTTTTCTTGGAATTATCTGGGGTGCTCTTGCAATACTGATATCGGCTACCTTTTTCTTCTGCGAACTAAAACCGAACAAGTGTGAAGCCTTTCAAAAATGGTTGGAAAAACATTTTCCTCCACTTCCTCCACGAAAAAGAAAAAGGAATTAAAAAATTCCTTTAAAAGAAGGATTAAAATTGAACAAACCGATGGAGCGAATTGCTATAGGAAGCGACCATGCCGGTTTTAGGCTTAAAGAATTTGTAAAGAAACTCTTAAAGGAAAAAGGGTTTGAAGTGATAGATGTAGGAACTCACAGCGAAGAGAGGTGCCATTATCCCATTTATGCTCAAAAAGTTTCCCAAATGGTGAGCTCCGGAGAAGTAAAAAGGGGCATCCTTGTTTGCGGAAGCGGTATAGGTATGTCCATAGTTGCAAACAAGTTTAAAGGTGTTAGAGCCGCCCTTTGCCACAATATCTATTCGGCTAAATTTTCAAGATTGCACAATGATAGCAATGTTTTATGTTTAGGTGGTAGGATTACCGGTGAGGACCTTACACGGGAAATAGTAGAGGTTTGGTTGAATACACCTTTTGAAGGTGGTAGACATTCCGAAAGACTCCAAATCATTGAGGAAATTGAAAGGGAAAACTTTAAAAGTTAGTTTTTAGTTTTTCATTTTCAAACTTTAGTAGGTCCTTTTTTATTTGAAGGGAGCCTGTTTCAAATATATCCACAAAAGCGCTGCGTATTTTCAAAGTTCCCAATGAAGGGTTCGGTAAGGCCACAAACCGCGTAAAGGTATAACTTTTATTAAAGCCACCCACTTTTAGGTTTATAGTTATAGAAAAAGTATAACCGCTGAACCGATTGCCAGATATAGCGGAACCTTTAAAGGATAAGTTAACAACCTTAACTTCAACCGGTTTACCTTTTTTACAATTGTAAACCCAACCTGTTTCCAGAAGAATAGAATCAATTGCCGACGATAGGTAAGAATTTATAAATCCTCTTTCTGTAGGAAAGGGGTTTTTTACCTTTATAGTGCAAAAGTAAAGATCTTTTGCATTTAAAGGGAGTACAGCAAACAAAATTATCATTAACAATATGCGTAAGGACATTTTAAAAAAATTATCCCGTTTTGAAGATTTAACAAAGTCGGAATTGCAGGAAGCACTTACCGATATAGTGGAAGGAAGGGCAAGCGAAGGGCAGATAGGAGCTTTCATTATGGGAATGGCTATGAAGGGCTCTTCGAGTGTAGAAATAGCGGCTGCCGCTGAGAAATTTAAAGAATGGGCTACTAAAGTTTCCTATCCCCATCCTGAAAACTTGGTCGATACCTGCGGAACCGGTGGAGATAAGGTTGATACATTTAACGTTTCTACTATGACCGCCTTCGTAGTTGCAGCGGCGGGTGGTAAGGTGGCAAAACATGGAAATCGTGCTGTATCCAGTAAATGTGGCAGTGCCGATTTTCTAGAAGCTTTAGGGGCAAAAATAGAAATTTCCCCCGAAGGGGCTTTAAAACTATTAAATGAGGTAAATATTGCTTTTTTATTCGCTCCCAAATACCATCCGGCAATGAAAAATGTTGCAAAAGTTAGGAGAGAGGTAGGTGTTAGGTCCCTTTTCAACCTGGTAGGTCCTCTATCCAATCCGGCAAATGCGAAAAGACAACTTGTAGGGGTTTACGATAAAAATTTAGTTCCTACCTTAGCAGAGGTTCTAAAAAAACTCGATCTTATTAAAGCATTTGTCGTTCACGGCCTGGAAGGTCTTGATGAAGTTTCGATATTGAACGAAACCTTAGTTGGTGAGGTTGAAAATGGAACCGTCAAAATTTATACAATTTCGCCTGAAATGTTGGGATTAAAAAGACATTCTTTAGAAGAGATTAAAGGGGGAGATTGCAAAAGAAATGTTGAGATCTTCTATCAGATATTGGAAGGTAAAAACCAAGCTGCGGAGGACTTTTTGGTAATTAATTCCGCTTTTGCTTTGGCAGCAGCGGGCTTGGTTAATAACCCAAAAGAAGGTATAGACTTGGCAAGAGAAATCCTAAAAAGTGGAAAAGTAGAATCAACCGTTAATAAATTTGTAGAGTTAACCAACCAACTTTAGAAGTCTTAGCCTATCCCTTTCATTTTTAGGTAAAGCTTGATTTTGTGCAACAGGTCGGCAGGATTTTTTACCGGATATTCGATATTTTTGACAACCTCCTCCGCGGGGATACCTTTGATCTCTATACCTTTTACTTTTTCAAGTAATTCCTCGGGAGACTTTAAAGGAAAGTGGGTTCCTTTGATCCTTTTTAAGAGTAGATATGCCCACGGAACCTCCAAAGCTTGGGTTGTTAAAGTGCAATAATACTCAAAAATTTTTGGCTCTTCTCCCTCTTTAACCAACTTGTAAGCAATTTTTGCTATACCACCGGCGGTGTGAACTTTCAGTTGTTTCCTCTCCTCGGGAGAAAGTTCCTCTATATGTTGAAGCTTATAGATTGCAAGTTGTGGGTCGGCCCTTAATATCTGCCTTACGGTGTTTTTTGAAATACCTACGAACTCCGCTATCTCATCTTCCGTTTTTAAATATTCCTCTCTAAGGACTATTACAAATGCTGCCCTTGCAAGGGAAGGAAGCCAAGTAAGGGTCCTATATTCAGCAAGTTTGTGAAGTCCACCTATAATATCAATAGCCTTTAAAAAAACTCTCGTGGTAAGGGATTCTAAATCTTTTTCCACCGGCTGGATCTCAATAACCATTTTTTCACCCCCTACGCAGGAAATTTAATAATCGGGAACATAAAGAGCAAGGCTTAATTTATCTCAACTTCAATAGGGTTAGAGATAAAATTCCCAGGAGGGTAGAAATTATCCAAAACCGGACCACTATTTGAGGTTCCTTCCAACCCAATTTCTCAAAGTGATGGTGGATTGGAGCCATTTTAAAAAGCCTTTTGCAATCGGCTACCTTTTTACCGTTAACCAACTTTTCACCCTTCTTGGTTGTGCGGCAAACTAAAATCTGTAGGACCACCGAAAGTAGTTCAATAAAAAAAAGACCGCCGGCCAAAAAGAGGATAAATTCGCTTTCGGTGGCCAAAGCTACAAACCCGAGAAGGGCTCCTATAGCCAGGGAGCCGCTATCTCCCATAAAAACCTTTGCCGGATAGGTGTTATACCAGAGGAAGGCTAAGCCTGCTCCGATAAACGCCGATAGTAAAACTGTAAGTTCTCCTGCATGGGGAACATAAGGAATGTAAAGATAGTGGGCGTATATGTAATTACCAACAAGATAAGAAACCAAAGTAAATACGGCCGCCGTTGTTAGAGATGTTCCTATAGCTAACCCGTCAAGACCGTCGGTTAAATTTACCGCCGTTGAAGTTATAAAAATAACGAAAGCCGCCCAAAGAGGATAAAAAATTCCAAAATCCAGCGTAAGGTTCTTAAAAAAGGGAAAGTGAAGCTTACCATCGATAGGTAGAAAGAGATAGATAAGAATTCCTATAAAGAGCGATAGAGGTATTTGAAAAAGCAGTTTCTGTTTTACCGTTAATCCTCCCGGCACTCCCAATTTTAAAACCCAACGTAGAGGACCTTTTAAATTTTCTTCCTGCAGATGCTCCTTTTTTATTAGTTTTAAAAGGTCGTCGATTAAACCTAATCCTCCGAAAGAAATTAAAACAACTGCCGCAAGATAGGGGTAGGGAGTATCGAGCCTAAGAAGTAGGAAGGATAAAACTAACAAAGTGAAGATTATAAGAATCCCTCCAAAGTGGGGTGTGGAACTTTTCTCCAAATGGTGATCAAGATACTCTCTAACATACCCTCCAAGGTTTTGAACAGATTTTTTTATCCTTTTTAGGAACGGTGGAAATAGAAACCATAAAAGGACAAAGGCTACTAAAAAACCCAAAAAAGCTCTAAAAGAGATGTAATGAAAAACATTTAAAGGTGAAAGGTAGGAACTGAATTTTTCCGCAAGTAGGTAGAACATAAAAAGAAATCTATATTCTCTGTTTGGGTTTTGAGAAATCTATCCTCAGTTGGCTGTTAATATTTTAACAGCGCTATTCCTTTCTTAACCAAAGGATTTGTTAAATCTAAATCCAAAGGTGTTATAGATACAAACCCGTTGGCTACGGCCCAATAATCGGTCCAGGGTTCAAAATACCAATTGAAGTCGGTTGCTGCTATCCAATATATAAACTTCCCGTAAGGATCTCTATAACGAATAACTGCTTCTTTGTAAACCCTGTGTCCCTGACGGGTTATAGCATAAGCTTTAATCTCTTTGTAAGGAATATTTGGAATATTAACATTCAAATAAAGGTTTTTAGGCATACCTTTTTCCAAAATAGTTTTTAATAAATCCAAAACAACTAAAGATGCATCGTAGAATTTAAAATCTTCCCTTGCAAAAAGAGAAACAGCTATGGAGGGAATACCCAAGATTGTGCCTTCCATAGCTGCAGCCACTGTTCCGGAGTAAGTAATATCCTCACCTAAATTGGGTCCTTCATTTATTCCTGAAACTACAATGGAAGGTTTTTTCCCTTCGAAAATAACTCCAACCCCTAAATGGACACAATCGGCGGGAGTCCCTTCGATTACCGTATAGATATCCTCATCTACCTGCCTTATTCTCAAAGGTTTAGTAAAAGTTAGCGAATGTCCCGCACCACTTAAGTTTCTATCTGGAGCCACTACCTTAACTGTTGAAAATTCCTTTTTTAGAACCTCATAAAGGGTTAATATCCCTTTGGAAAAATAACCATCGTCGTTTACTAAAAGTATTGAATAGTTCATTAATTGGAGTTTTTTATTACAAAAATACTATTAACAGGACCTTGAACATAAAATTTTTTTGTTAAGAGGTTGTAAAAGATTTTCCTTCCTTTAATAATGCTTTTACTATTTTTTACCATCGCATTTCCTTCAGCAATGATTAAATGTTGAAGTGGCAGGTAAGTAAGTTTATCGCTTATAGCGGTGTAATTTCCACTTTGAAAAATCACATGGCCCTTTGCTAAAATCTTTTGAATCTTTCCATCTTTAGTAAGAAAGATAGTTAAAAGATTGCAATAAAGTTTTTTATTACTATCCGTTATTGCGCGAACATTACCTACATAATGAACTACCCTATTATCGCCGGAAATTTTTTCCGCCTTTATGGATATAGTCTCCCCAAAGCATAGGTGAAAAAGCGTTATTAAACTAATTAGAAACCCCAATAATAGTCGTGCCATTTTTCAAAATTAGAAATTTACCAGTTTTTGTATCGTAAAGAAATCCCCTACCGCTTAAGATAATTTTACCTCTCTTTATTACTACTTTATTTGGTCCATAAACTTTGTTCCTATAGAGGTCTATATAGGCTTTATCGGTTATTAATGTTTCTAAAATCTTTCCTGAATCATTCAATTTCTCTATCACTACATTTTTTACAAGTTCTATTAAATGTTTTGTAGGTACATAAAAAGCTTTTTTTGCTTTAACTTTTAAAAGTTCTTGAAAATTTTCTGCGTATAAATCCTGAATAGATATAAAACTTTTATCGGAAGCATTTAATTTTTTACCTTTTATGACCCATTGTAAAGTATCCTTTTTAAAAAAAGAGATTTTAAAATTATAGGCTAACCGCAAATGTTTAATATTTTTCGCTTCTTTTATTAAGAGAATTAAACTTTCTTTGTAAAAAAATTCAAAAAGAGCAGAAAAAATTAATAGAAATCCAATTATAAGAAAAAATAACCTCATTAAAACAGCAATTATAGAAGAGCTATTC
>JALSNH010000283.1 GCA_026987085.1 Aquificota bacterium
GCTAAAAGGTCGCCCTCTTTTAGGTCCTTTGCCAAAACAACCTCAAAGGTTCCATTTTTATAAACCAACATAGGGTGGTCGTGGGTGATTTTTATTTCTCTTCCGAGCGGGAGTTTAATTTTGTAAATTTCACCGCTATAGAACCGTTTGGTAAAGAGCTTTACCCTTTCGGTGGTCAGCTTACCATCTTTTGCACTTACAACTTTTAAAGGAAAATTTTTAAACCGCTCCAACTGGTGGAACTCGATGGCTTTAATACCTTTACCGGGAATTTCTACAAAGAGAACCTCCTTGGGGTGAAAGCAACTACCTCCCCAACCTATACCGGCGTTCAAAAATTTGGGACCTATCCTCGAATCGAGACCCATTCCCTTGGCTATATCCCTAATATCGGCACCCGTTTTTTCGGCGAGCCTTGCCAGTTCGTTAACAAAGGAAATTTTCATAGCTAGGAAGGTATTGCTCGCATACTTTATAAGTTCCGCACTCTCCCAATCGGTAACTACAAAGGGAACCTCCTTTTCTTGAAAGTACCTATAAAGGGTAAAAATCTTTTCTTTGACCCATTCGGGGGAGTTTTCTCCAAAACCTAAAACCACCCTTTCGGGGTTAAAAAAGTCGTAGACCGCTATGCCCTCCCTTAAAAATTCGGGGTTGGAAACGACATAGGCCCTATCTCCCAAAAGCTGTTGGACCTTTCGGTTGGTTCCCACCGGGACGGTCGACTTTAAAACCACAATCTCTTTACCGCTTAAAAGCGGTTTTAAACTCTCCGCCGCCGAAAAGACAAAGTTCAAGTTGGCTTTTCCTTTGCTATCTTGGGGGGTCCCTACGCAGATAAAGAAAATTTCACTACCTTTTAACTTTTCTAAATCGGTCGTAAATTGGAGCCTTCCGAGGTTTTTCTTCAAAAGCCCTTCGAGGTCCTTTTCGTAGATTGGAGGTTCACCTTTTTGGAGCTTTTTTATCTTGCTCGGGTCTATATCGTAAACCGCAACATTAAAGCCGAGCTCGGCCAAACCTACAGCCTGTATAAGACCAACATACCCTGCTCCCAAAACACCTATTTGCATTTCTAACGAGAGGCTATTTTAATAGCCATACCTATTTGGTGAAAAAATACAATAAATGTATGTTTAAAACTTTTTACAAAACAGTTAATATTTGTTCTTTCATGAGGAAATTTTTACTAGTTACTACGGCTCCGGTTTTAATTTTCGCTTCGAATCAAGGAAAA
>JALSNH010000284.1 GCA_026987085.1 Aquificota bacterium
CTCCCGAATATGGCTCCGAAAAGGAAAAATTGGATTGGAAAAGTTTTGAAATTTTTAAATTAGCAGCCAAGAATGGTAAGCCTTACGTAGGAGGTAAGATTTTTACATCAAATGATTATTACAATAAAGTTATAAACAAGTGGGGAAAGGAAAGTAAGCAAATAGAATCTTGGGCAAAGAAAATTATTGAAGAGACTCCGGAAGATATTTTAAGAAATGAAGAGAAATTTTTTAACAAAGTTTGGAAGATACATAGAGACGATGTAATAGAAGTGGAAATTTAATCTCCAATTAATACTCTCTTTACCTCCTCTATAGAGGTTAAACCTTTTCCAACCTTTACTAAACCATCTTCATAAAGGGTTCTCATACCTTCATTAATGGCTTCAAGCTTTATTTCTTCAGAGTTTGCACCTCTTAGTATCAACTTTTTTATACCTTCTGTAATTTCAAGTAATTCGTGAACCGCCATACGGCCTTTATATCCGGTGTGATTACAATATTCACATCCTTCTGGATTTTCGGTATATAACTCAAGGTTTGAATAAAGATTTTGATAGTCCTTAATTGCATTTACTAATTTTTCTTTCATCTGGGGATTTTTTTCCTTATTTAACCTTTTATGGAGGTTTTCTACAACCCTTTTTATGGAATTTTTAACATTCTTTTCCAATTCTTGGTAATATTCTTGAGGATATACCTCTTTAGCCTTTAATTTACACTTTGGGCAAAGTCTTCGTATCAACCTTTGTGCAACTATAAGATTTACCGCGGTTCCTACTAAGAAAGGTTCGACACCCATATCAACTAAACGGGTTGTTGTAGATGGAGCATCATTTGTATGTAATGTGGAGAAAACTAAATGCCCCGTAAGGGCTGCTTTTATAGCTATTTCGGCGGTTTCTAAATCCCTAATCTCTCCAACTAGAATTATGTCAGGGTCCTGACGTAGAAAGGCTCTCAGAACCGAAGCGAAAGTAAGACCTATTCGTTCATTTATTTGAACTTGATTAATTCCCGGTATAGCAACCTCTACTGGGTCTTCAGCAGTCATAATATTTACTTCTGGAGTGTTTCTCTCTTGAAGAGCCGTATAAAGAGTTGTAGTTTTTCCCGAACCGGTAGGACCTGTTACCAATACCATACCCCACGGTTGCCATATATGATGGCGGAACAATAAAAGGTTGTCGGCTTCAAAACCTAAATCTTCTAACGTAAATTGGAGGTACTTTTCTGCCTCTTGGATACGCATTACTATTTTCTCACCGTATATGGTTGGGAGTGTGGAAACCCTCAAGTCTATTTTTCTTCTTTCAATAACGAGGCGAATACGACCATCCTGAGGTTTTCTTCTTTCTGAAATGTCTAAGTTTGCCATAATCTTTATACGCGCAACTATGGCATCCTTTAATCTTTTTGGAAATCTTTGAAAGACTCTTAAAACTCCATCTATTCTGTATCTAACTACAACATCCTTTTCTTGAGGTTCTATATGAATATCGGAAGCTCCTTTTTTAACACCTTCGTAAATTATAGCGTTAACAAGTTTTATAATAGGTGCTTCCTCTTTTGCCGCCTTTAAAGCTTGTTCCCAATCTACCGTTTCTATTTCTTCCTCCTCTACTGCCTCGTCCTGAAATTGAGAAACTATCTCCTCAACGATGCTTTCATCTTTTTTCTCCAAATTACTCAATAAGCTCTCCATTAAAGAAGGAGGAACAACAACAGGCACTACTTTATCTACTTTAAATAAAAATCTAAAGGTACTCAGATTATTAGAATTAAATGGATTTACCGTTAATACTTTTAATATTCCGTTTTCCAAACGGAAAGGTATTATCTTGTATTTCAAAATTAAATCTATTGAAATTCTGTTAATTAGATTCTCATCCAAATCGGTAAATGATAATTCTTTCAAAGTTTCTATTCCAAAATGTCTTGCAATTATTTTTAAGAATGTTTCCTCATCAATATAGCCGTTTTCTATTAAAAAAAAGACAATATCTTCATTGGGCTTTATTTTTTGAGAAATTTCATTTATCTGCCCGGAAGATAAAATCCCCAGTTTTAAAAGAAGCTTCAATATTTTTTCATTCATATGTATGTTCCTCCGAAGGAAAGATTCCTTTTTCAACTTCTTCTTTATATTGCTTCAAAGCTTCCTTAAAAAGTTTGCTTCCATTCAAAAATCTTTTAACAAATTTGGGTTTTATATCTTCTACCAACCCTACAAGGTCGTGGAAAACTAAAACCTGTCCATCTACTTCGGAACCAGCACCTATACCTATTACCGGTATCTTTAAACTCTCCGCCACCTCTTTCGCTACATCTTTGGGAGTAGCTTCTAAAACCAACATAATAGCTCCGGCCTTTTCCAGTTTTTTAGCTTCTTCGACAAGTCGGATTCTTTCACTATTCCTTCCTACAACTTTTGCACTTCCAAAAAGTTTTATCTTTTGTGGAGTAAATCCTAGATGGCCTACCACCGCAATCCCGATAGTCGATAGGTGTTCTACTATGGGTAAAACCTCTTCCCCTCCTTCCAATTTAACGGCGTCCGCCCCACTTTCTTTAATAACTCTAATGGCATTCTCTACCGCTTTTTCTTTAGATATTTGATAGCTACCAAAGGGCATATCGGCTATAACGAACCGTGTTGGAGCTCCTCTTCTTACAGCTTTTGTGTGGTAAATAATCTCCTCTAGAGAGACATTTAAGGTATTTTCTTCCCCTTTAAAGACCATTCCTAAGGAGTCGCCTACCAGTATTGTGTCTATGCCGACCTCCTCGCAGAATTTAGCGGAAAGGTAGTCATAAGTGGATACCATTGTGATTTTTTTTCCTTCCTTTTTCTTCCTAAATAAGGTTCTTACGGTTATTTTTTTAACCATTCAAAATTTTTAAGTTAAAACCCCAAAAAGGAAGTTAGAAAAGATACCAACAAGGTAATTAAATTTGGGAAATAAACTCCCCGTAGAGAACATAAACGGACGCTTTATTCACCTTAACGGGAACAATTTTTCCGAGCAGCTCTTTACGGTCACTTTTTACTTCAACCCACTTATTTTCGGAGCTTCTACCTATTAGCTTCCCCTCGGAGTACCTTTCAAAGAGCGGATAAACAATTTTTCCTTCGTAGCGTTTGGCAAGCTGGTTCATTATTTTCTTTTGAAGTTCAAGTAGGCGGTGCATCCGTTCAGTTTTTACATCGTCGGGCACCTGGTCGGGG
Organism: Aquificota bacterium; assembly: GCA_026987085.1. GTDB lineage: Bacteria > Aquificota > Aquificia > Aquificales > QOAS01 > QOAS01. The sequence continues at coordinate 3,230 of JALSNH010000284.1, forward strand.
TATTCGGCGGCCGGAGTTCCGGGACGGGGTGAATATTTAAACGAAAAAAGCTGTTCAAATTTTGCCTTCTCTATAACATCGAGGGTTTCCAAAAAGTCCTCCTCGGTCTCACCGGGGAAACCTACAATAACGTCCGCCGAGAGGGCTATATTCGGTTTAACCTCACGGAGTTTGTAAATCTTTTCCAAATACTCCTCTTTGGTATAGTAACGGTGCATTCTTTTTAGGATTCGGTTGCTACCGCTTTGGAAGGGAAGGTGCAGCGCATCTGCTATTTGCGGGATTTCTCCCATCGCCTTAATCACATCGTCGGTAAGGTCGGAAGGGTAGCCGGTTGTGAATCTAATTCTTTCAACCCCGTCTATTTCCGCAATCTTGTAAAGCAGGTAGCTGAAAGGTATCGGCTCCTCAAAATCTTTTCCCCAAGCGGTCACATTCTGACCCAAAAGGTGTATCTCTTTAACTCCTTCCTTAACGAGTTCCTTTATTTCATTAATGATACTTCTAATGGGACGGCTCCTTTCCCTACCTCTCGTTTGGGGAACAATGCAGTAGGTGCAATCTTTGTCGCAACCTTTCATTATGGTAATAAAGGCCCAATAGGGGTTTTCCCTTATGGTGGGGTATTCGAACATTTCCCACTCGTCTTTGGGTGGTTCCTCTAAAATTTCTATAGCCTTTTCACCTCTATTGGCCTTTTCAAGCAGTTGGGGTAGGTGGTGAATGTTGTAGGAGGAAAACATTATGTCGATAATGCCACCTGCCCTTTTATCGAGCTCTTCACCCATTCTTTGGGCAAGGCAACCGCAAACACCTATTTTTGCAGTGGGGTTTATCTCTTTAACTTTTTTATATTCCCCTAAATGGGCTAAAACTTTACGGTCCGGCTTTTCCCTTACGGTGCAGGTATTCAAAAGTATTAAATCCGCTTCTTTCCAATCGCTGGTAAATTGGTATCCCAAATTTTTCAAAATTCCTTTAATTCTTTCACTGTCATTGACATTCATTTGGCAGCCGAAAGTTTTTATAAAAACCTTTTTAGGTCTGTTTTTATTGTCAACTTTTGTGGTTTTTTGCAAAACTTTTTCCATACCAAGGTAAAAACATTAACCTTTTAACCTTTTTAGTCTGCAGTAATTTATCATTAATTTCGTTTGTAGGTTTTAATAATTTCCTCTATCCGCTATGAGGTTGCACTGGGGAGACCTTTGCAAAAAAGGGTATAAAACCTTAACTTTATTTGCCATATTGGGAGTTATAGGTTTTGTAGGAACCTTCATCGGGAGAATGTGGTTTCATATGTTCCCACCGCCGGAGCATTCGCCCCAATGGATAGCCCTCTACTTTGCGGTGATAGTTTTTACAATTCTTTTCCTCAAAGGGGTTGTAGGTCATTTTGTTTACATATACATTCACAGAGAAGATTGCAAAAAATCTTCGGAAAGAGCAAAAATTTAAAACCGGCTAAATATTTAAAAAGCTAATAATTTAATGGGCGCCAATTTTGCTAGAAAAATTTTTAATAAATTGGAAGTGGTAGGCTACAAAGAGGTTTCTATTATCTTTATTCTTACAATCGCTATTGTAGGTTTAAATATCTATCTGGTAGATAAATTTAAAGGACTTCCCAAGAGCGATTTAATAACCACCTTTCTATGGGTAAATCTAAATCTTACGGTTCTAGCCCTTTTGGTGTATCTATCTATAAGAAGGTTTTACAGAGAGTGGGTTAAAAATAGAAGCTCCCAACTTTGGAAAAAATTGAACATTACCTTTTTAAGTATATTTGCCGTTCCCTTTCTCTTCCTTATAGGGTTGGCAATAGTAGGTCAAAGCTCCTATTTAAGGGTTTTTACAAGTGAACAACTTAAGGTGGTTATAGAAAAACTTAATAACTTCGAAAGGGATTTAGATTCAAAATCTATTTCTGGTCAGAAAGAACTAAAACTAAAAAAAGAGGTAGAGGATTTAAAAACTTCCGCAGAGAAGTTGCGGCAACTGGTTCGCCACCAAAAGGTGATTCTGACCAACTACATGTTGACATTTTTAACTATAGCCGCTCTGGTAATATTTGGAGCTATAGTTGTATCAACACTCCTTGCTAAAGTTATAAGCAGAGAAATTGAAAAATTTTCTAAAGCCCTTCGGGAGTTTTCCAAAGGGAATTTTGAAGTTAGGCTTCCTACAGACAGTTATCTAACTCAAAGTATTAAAGAAATCAAAGATTTAACCATCAGTTTTAACCTTGCGGTGGAAAGAAGTAAAAATCTTTATCAGGAACTCAAAACGGAAAAAAAACTCCTCGATACTGTTTTCAACAAAGTAAAAACCCCCATAGCGATTTTTTACAAAAAAAATGGAAAACTTTTTAAGGCAAATAAAGCTTACGAAACTTCTTTTGGATTAGATAGCTTGGAAGAACTTAAAAATTTTATAGAAGGTAAAGACAGTTATCGCTTTGAAGAAATTTCCTTAGGAGCTCTATCCCTTGTTGTTGTGGAGGATTTAACCGATTATCTGTACGCACGGCGCTACAAAATGTGGAAGGAAGTAGCTTCCAGGTTGGCTCACGATATTAAAAATCCGCTCCATATTATGCAAACTTCGGCTGAAACATTGGTTGAGATTTTCAAAAGATATCTCGAAAGCGAACAAAATCCAAAAACTAAGGAAGTTTTACGCGAGCTTGCTTTAAGGGAGATGCCGCGTATACTGGAGAGCATCAGGAAAAATACCGCTTACATAGCCGATTTGATAGATAGTTTCAACAATTTAAGTTCGGAGGACGAAAACCTTCAAAGGAAATGGTTTTCACTTAGAGAGCTTTTGTTGGAACTTAAGAGAAATTTTGAAACCTCCTCCTTTAAAGTTTTCGTTGAAATAGGACCGTTCTATGTGTATGCGGATAAACAAAAGCTACGGAGGGTTTTTGAAAATTTGATAAAAAACTCCTATGAAGCAATTCAGAAGGAGATGAAAAAAAATCCTGAAAAAGTAAAAGGTGGATGGATACGGTTTTCTACCGAGGGAAATATTATCCATATTTGGGATAACGGTCCCGGAATACCTCCTGAAAAGTGGTCCATAGTTTTTTTACCTTTCTCCTCCGATAAAACCAAAGGTAGAGGGTTAGGTCTCTTTATAGTTAAAAAAATTATCGAAGAACATGGTTGGAATATTAAATTGGTTCCACCTAAAGATGGTAAAGGTGCCCACTTTATCATAGAGGTTAGCCGGAAGGATTTTAAAACCCGTTTAAAATAAGCGCCATTATGGCCGGCTACCTTCCCCACTCACCCGAGGAAAGGAAACAAATGTTAAAGGAACTCGGACTAAAACACTTGGAAGAACTATACTCCCATATTCCTGAAGGACTTTTATTTGAAGGGGAATTAAAACTTCCGGAGCCCCTTAGCGAACCGGAAATAGTGGAAACCTTTAAAAGGTTGGCTGAAAAGAACCAAACATTAACAATATTTGCCGGCGGCGGGGCTTACGACCGCTACATACCGGCAGCTATCGATTATCTCGTTGAAAGAGGAGAATTTCTAACCGCCTACACCCCCTACCAACCGGAGGTCTCCCAAGGAACTTTAACCGCAATTTTTGAATACCAAACCGTTATAGCCGAACTTACCGGAATGGATGTTGCCAACGCATCTATGTATGATGGAGCGAGCGCTTTGGCCGAAGCCGTTTTAATGGCAAGGGCTATTAAAAATAGAGGCGACACCGTAGTAGTTTCCCAAACCGTAAATCCCCTCTACAGGGAGGTTGTAAAAACTTACCTTTACGGGTATAGGGACAAAATAGTTGAAATCCCTTTTAACGGAGAGGGAACAACCGATTTGAACCTTTTGGAGGATGCCCTAAAGAATAACGAGGTCCACGCTTTGGCGGTTCCTTACGTTAACTTTTTCGGGTTTGTCGAACCGCTTAAAGAGATTGGTGAGATAGCCCAAAAATATGGGATTCCGTTTATTGTTGTAGCCGAACCTATAAGCTTGGCAATTTTAAAACCCCCCTCCGAATTTGGAGCCGATATAGTGGTGGGTGAAGGACAACCTCTCGGTATTCCCCTATCCTACGGAGGTCCTTATTTAGGATTTTTTGCTACCCGTCAAAAATACGTTAGAAAGATGCCGGGCCGTCTCGTTGGAATGGCCGAGGATATTGAGGGCAAAAGGGCCTTTACCTTGGTTCTCCAAACGAGGGAGCAACATATTAGAAGGGAAAGGGCAACTTCCAACATCTGTTCCAACCAAAATTTAATGGCACTAAGGGCCCTTATCTACGTGGCTCTTCTCGGTAAAGATGGCCTCCAGGAGGTTGCAAAACTTTCCATTTCCAAAGCGAGGTATCTCTACAAAAACCTTCTCAAAAAGGGTTGGAAAAATCCCTTTAACAACGAGAGGTTTTTATGGGAATTTCCTATCCAAAAAGAGGGTTCAGCAGAAATTAGAAAGAACCTTTTAAGGGAAGGTTTCCTATTCGGTTTGGACCTTGAAAGGTTCTATCCCGAACTTAAAGATACTTTGCTAGTTGCAATTACAGAAAAAAGAACTAAAAAGGAGATGGATAGGCTCTTAAATCTTCTTTAGTCATCACTTACTCAACTCCTTTCTTTCCTCATTCAAGTAAAATTTGATTATTGATTGAATTCACTTTATGAAAACATTTACCGAGGAACTCCTTGAGAGTATTTATAAGGACCTTTCACAAATAGTAGGTCCAAAAGCTGTAGATCTTCTAAAGAGAAGAATTCTAGAAAAAGGAATTACAGATGTTCCTCAAATAATTTTCGAGATAGCGGGGGATATGGAACAAACTTTTGGAACAAAGGGAGCCTATTCGGTTTTGAGGGAGCTTGGAAGAACGGTAGCAAGGCAGCTGATGGAAGCCCACCCTAAGGAAGAGTGGAAGGAGGTATTTGAAAAGGGTCTCAACATAATGGGTTTTGCAAAAGGGGTAAAAAAGGAACCCGAAAGGGCCTGTATATGTTCCTGCATCTTTTACCCGAACTTTTTAGAAAAAAAGAACTTAAAACCTACCGAACACCCCGTTTGCTGGATCGGTTTGGGTTTTATAGAAGGCTTTATGAAAGCCTTTACCGGCGCTACGGGAGTAAAATTTGAAGGAAGAGATTTTGAGAGGGAGCAGTGCTGGTTTCGTATAGCTAACTTTTAGCTTTTTCAATTATTCTTTTAATATAGGCAAGTAGAAATATAGTTCCCGCTGTCAGAACTACCGTCGGTCCCGTAGGAAGATTCAAAAGGTAGGCCAAAAAAAGACCTCCAAAAGTGGAAAGTATTGAAACAAATACTGAAATAGTTAAAAGCTCAGGATAATGCCACACAATTTGAAAAGCGGTTGAAGCTGGAATTACCAACATTGCGTGGGTTAGAATTATTCCTACCAACTTTGTGGTGTAAGTTATTAGAAAAGAAAGAAAACCTATCAAGGTATAGTATACAAATCCAGTGTTTACACCCGTTGAATAAGCTGTTTCTTCATCAAAACATAGGAATAGTATCTGATTCTTTTTTCTTAAAAAGAAAAGAAGACTTATTAAGCTTAATAACAACAATATCAACCCATCATTCCAATCTACAGTCATTAAGCTTCCAAACAAATAGGTAAAAAGATTTCCCTGATAACCGCTTAGGTAGATTAAAACAATACCGGCGGCCATGGAAATTGCTAAAACAATACCTATTGAGGAGTCCTCACTTAAACCAACCTTTTTTCGTAAAAAGGCTATAAACCAACCTACAAAAAGGGAAAAGAAAAGGGCACTTAAGGTAGGGTTTATGTTGAAGAATATTCCTAAAGCGAGGCCTGCCAAAACGGCGTGAGATACTGCAATAGTTAAAAAGGCCAGCCTAAAAAAGTAAACAATAAAGGAGTAAATTCCCAAAAGAATTGATAGGATAAAAGCAACAAAACCAATTTTGACAAAAAATAGTTCCATAACCTTTTAAAAAATTTAATATTCTTCTTCCTCTTCCTCTATAAGAGCTCTGAAAATTGATTCAATAATCATAATAACGATGGAAACAATATTTGCTACCACCGCTCCCCATACAAGTGAGATAGACTCCTGAACATCTCCCATTTGGTCTATAATAAGTGCCGGAATAAGGTGAAAGTCGGCTACCAAACTGGTAGCAAGATATTCGATATTTAAAATTCCTTTTGAGCCTATTTTTAATACGGTTGCAATTAAGTTTAAAGTAACGGCCGTAATGAGCTCGTAAATACTTGGATTTACTATATAACTAATGGAAGTCGTAAGGGCCATTAACATAAAAAAGTCAGCTATAAGTTTTTTTCCGGTTTTTCCCATAAATGGTTAAGCATACCTAAATTTTTTTAGAGAAAATCCTTTAAAACAACGACAATAAATCTCTATGAAAATTTGCGATTATCTTAGGGAGGGGAATTTTAGTCTCTCTTTTGAGTTTTTTCCCCCTAAAGATGAAAAAGGAAAGATCCAACTTTTTCAAACTTTGGATAGGTTGCTAAAGTTTTCTCCCACTTTTGTTTCTATAACCTACGGTGCCGGTGGCAGCACGAGGGATAGAACCTTTAACACTGTCAAGGAAATTAAGGAAAAGTACAACCTTACCGTAATGCCCCACTTAACTTGCGTAGCTCATGATAAAAAAGAGGTTTTAGAAATTCTAGAAACATATAAGGAAATAGGTATAGAAAATATTCTGGCTTTGAGAGGAGACCAACCAAAAGATGCACCTAAAAAGGGTTTTTGCAAATACGCGGTCGACCTTGTAAGGTTAATAAAAGAATATTTTGGAAAACACTTTTGTATAGGTGTAGCCTGTTATCCGGAGGGGCATCAGGAGGCTAAAAGCTTGGAAGAGGATATTGACCATTTAAAGGAAAAGTTGGAGGCGGGAGCGGATTTTGCTATAACCCAAATGTTTTTCGACAATAGCTATTTTTTCCGTTTTAAGGAGTTATTGATAAAAAAAGGAATAAATGTTCCGATACTTGTAGGTGTTATGCCTATAACAAACTTTAAGCAAATTAAAAAGTTTGCCGATATGTGTGGAGCTACCATACCTCTCGATTTGGCTAAAAAGCTTTCGGAAGTTCAGGATAAACCGGAAGAGGTATTTAAAATAGGCGTAGATTACGCTATAAAACAGTGCGAGGAACTTCTCGATTTTGGAGTAGATGGTTTTCACATCTACACATTAAATAAAGCAGAGGCGGCCGAAAATATTTTAGAGGCTTTAAAGGATAAAATCTTCTCTCCAGGAAAGAGATTCTAATTTTTCCTTTTAAAGTTTCCCAGAGGTTGCACAGATCTCCTTTCCCGAAATAGAAAATTCTACTTTCTCTCCCAATTTGGTTTTTAAATCCCTTTCCTTCAAAAGGAGTTTAATTTCAAAGTTTCCCACTTGTAGGAGAAGAATTTTTAAAAACCCTTCGTGATATATATTTTTAACCACCCCCACCAGGGTATTTTCCCCATCACTATCTATCCCGCTAGGTGGGAAATAAAGAAAAATATTTTCTCCTACCGATATATTTTTATCAAAGTTGCCAACGGTGAGGATAAATTTTCCAACTTTAACCTTCAAAGAGTGTTCCCTTTTCTCTAAAACTTTTCCTACCAATGTATTTAAACCCAAAAAATTTCCAACAAAGGGGTGTTTGGGACATCGGAAAATCCTTTTTGTGGAACCAAAATCCAATAATTTTCCCTTTTTGAGGAAGAGAATTTTATTTGCCATATTAAGAGCATCGCTGACATCATGACTTACATGAATAACCGTTATTTTGTGTTTCCTTACAGTGTTTTTTATCAATTCTCTAATACGCGCCCTATTTTGAGGATCCAGGGCCGATAGAGGTTCATCTAAAAGTAGTAGCTTAGGTTTAACTATTAGAGCTCGGGCAAGAGCTACCCTTTGCCGCTCTCCACCGCTTAACTCATCAACCCTTTTTTTAAGAAGATGGTTAATTTTTAATTCTCGAGCTATAGAAACAACATCTTTCAATAATTTTCTTTTGTCTTTTAAAAATTTTTTTAGGCCAAAAGCTATATTTTCAAACACATTAAGATGTGGAAAGAGTAGATAGTCCTGGTATAGGATTGTAATTTTTCTTTTTTCCGGAGGAAGATAGGTTATATCCTTCCCCTCCAGGAAGATTTTTCCATCTTTAGGCTGTTTAACACCTACCAAACTTGAAAGTAAGGTAGATTTTCCACTACCTGAAGGTCCTAAAACTACACAGTAATCTCCTTTATCAAGCTCAAAACTAAGAGGTCCCAAAGAAAAGGAGGCAAATTTAACGGTAAGTTTTTTTACCCTAAGCATAGAACTTTATTAGAAATTTTCAAAAACGTGTAGGTAAACAAAATAGTAGTAGAGGCTAATTTAAGAGTTAACTTGGTTCCACTGCTCAACTCCACCTTTTAAAACTTTTACGTTGCTGTAGCCCATAAGATCAAGAGCCATCTTTGCCATTGTGGCCCTTATAGCGAAGTTGCAGACGGTAATTACCGGTTTATCTTTAGGAATTTCGTTAGCCCTATCGGTAAGCTCCCTTATAGGGATAACCTTAACTTCTACCCCTTCTGGAGCTTTAAAGGGCATTTTTTGAACTTCACACTCCTCCCTAACATCGAGAATGAACGGCTTTTCGCCTTTATCGAAAAGTTCCTTAAGTTGTTCGGGGAAGATAAAACCTACAACCGCAGGGATTTTAACATCTCCGCCACAAGGAACGGAGTTCCTAAGGTCCATTTTTTGGAAGTATTCCCTTACCAATTCGACGCTCATAAAGGAGCAATTAAAAACGTTTTCTCGTTAAAGGTTATGAGCTTTTGCAACCTTTTAAAGGAATCTCCAATAGCAGCGCATCGCTCCCGTTGGGGTAATAAGCCTTTCTCCTACCTACCACTTTAGGAGAGAATTTTTTGTAAAGCCTCAAAGCGGGAACGTTCTTCTCCGAAACCTCCAAAAGGAGTTTTTCAAAACCCTCCGATTGGTAGAAGTTTAAAAGTTCCTCCAAAAAGGTTTTTCCTAAACTTTTACCTCTAAAAGGTTCAAAAATTTCAATCCAATGGAGTTCAACCTCGGGATAGAACTTCCAAAGGACGGAAAAACCGACAGTTCCCGATGAGGTTTTAAACAGGAAAAGATCCACAAAAGGTTTGTTTAAAAGATTTTCCAGTTCCCTTTTGGAGTAGCGGTTGGAATATTTAAGGATCTCTTGGAGTTTCTCTATATCGAAAACTTTTACCAACATTAAAAGGAAATAGGAGTGAGCGCGCCAGGACTCGAACCTGGGACCTCCGGCGTGTCGGGCCGGCGCTCTCCCAGCTGAGCTACGCGCTCTTAGGGAGTTTTTAATTTAGCATAATTTGATAGATTTTTCAAGTGGCGGAGGGGGTGGGATTCGAACCCACGGGCGGGCTGTGAACCCGCCAAGGGATTTCAAATCCCCCGCCTTCGTCCGCTCGGCCACCCCTCCGGCCAAGAATATAAATATTAATTAAAAGATAGGATAGAAAGCTGCCAGGAAATTTAATCCAACAGCGCGACTAAAAAAGTAAAACCAATCGATTGGCAAACGATTTTTCGATTCTTATAAAATTTTACACCTATTTTCTATCTGACATGACTACCAACTTTCCGCCGTAAATAAAGAAAGTTCCAAATACCAAAGATTCCTAAAATCCAACCTATACCACAAAAGGTCTTTCCCCATGGGATATGTTCCCTACTTTGGGGGTTTAATGTATGAACCGCGACCGGTTTAGGGTTTTCACTTTTAGAACTTTCCATCTGCCGGGTGGTTGTTTTACCTTCACCTTGATTGGGTTCGATGTTATTTTTTACGGTCAAGGTTGTTTCCGCTTTATGTCCCAATCCCGCGTAAAGAACAACTTTTAATCTTTTAACGCCTTGAGGAAGTTTCCAAACAAGTTGTCCTTCGTTATTAGTTTTTCCTTCAAAAAGGAGTTTACCTTGAGAGTTGTAGACTTTTACATCAGCATTTTTAGCAGGGGTTCCATCGGAAAAGTATCCCCAAACTTCCAATTGGCCGTTCTGAATATCGGTAAAGATATCTACCCTGTGGGCAAATAAAAGGAAGGGAAGCAAAACAGCAAAAGAAAGTTTAAAAAGCCTGTTAGTCATAACTTTCTATTATGGAGTTAAACCTCCTTTTTCCACTCTTCGGGAACTCCGAAGTCGTCCCTTATATGGCCCTCACCCAAAACAACGTATTTGGGAATGGTTAAATCTTTAAGCCCCATAGGACCTCTTACATGGATTTTGTCGGTGGAAATTCCCATTTCCGCACCTAGGCCGAACTCGTTGCCGTCGGTGTAGCGGGTGGAGGCGTTGGCGTAAACGGCGGCGCTGTCGACCGTTTCGAGAAACTTCTTAACGTTGGAGTAGTTTTCGCTCACTATTCCGTCCGAGTGTTTGGAGCCGTACTTTTCGATAAAGGCTATAGCCTCCTCCAGGTCATTAACGATTTTAACCGCCAAAATGAGGTCGAGAAATTCCTCGTAGTAGTCCTCCTCGGTAGCCTCCTTTATAACCGCCCCTTCGGGGAGTTTGGCATTTTTAAGAATTTCCATAGAAGGTTTGTCGACTCTTAGTTCCACACCCGCTTTGGTTAAAAAGTAGGCCATCTTTGGTAGGAACTCTTTTGCTATATCTTTGTGAACTACCAAATTCTCTATGGCGTTGCAAACGGAAGGCCTTTGAACTTTGGCATTGAATACGATATCATAAGCTTTTTCGAGGTCCGCATATTTATCCACAAAGATTGTGCAAACACCTTTATAGTGCTTAATTACGGGAATTTTGGCATTTTCCGAAACCGCCCTTATTAGGCTCTCCCCTCCTCTGGGTATGGCCACATCGATAAGTCCCTCCATCTTTAGGAGTTCCCAAACGAGACGGCGGTCCGGGTTGTCGATATATTGGATAGCTTCCTCGGGAAAGCCGTTTTCTCTGGCAGCCTGCTTTAATATATCGACCAAAATTTTGTTGGAGTTTAAAGCCTCCTTACCGCCCCTCAAAATTATTGCATTGGAGGATTTCATACAGAGGGAGGCCGCCTCAACCGTAACGTTGGGCCTGCTCTCGTAGATTATCAGAATAAGCCCGAGGGGAACCCTCATTTTTCCGATTTTTAGCCCGTTGGGGCGGGTCCACATCTCGTCTATGTGGCCCACCGGGTCATCGAGCTTTGCCACATCGTGGAGCACCTTTATCATTCCGTCTATGCGCTTGTCGTTCAGTAGGAGCCTATCTATCATCGCCTTGGAGAGGCCCATCTCTTTGGCTCTTTCTATATCCCTTTGGTTGGCTTCCTTTATCTCCTCCCTTTTTTGATCTATAAGCTCGGCCGCCCTTAGGAGGGTTCTATTTTTAACCTCCGTAGTGAGGGACATTAAAGTTCGCAAAGTCGACCTTGCACGGTTCACCTTATCGAGTAGATACTCTTTAAGTTCCTTTTCAAGCTCCGCCATAAAGTTAATAGTTTGACTTCTAAAAACTAGCGAAAGGAAATTAAGCAAGGACTAAGAAAGCGTAGAAGAGGTATAACATCCCATTTAAAAAGAGTAGCGGTGTAAACACGCCATTTTTAAATCTTATTTGGTAAAGAACCAAAAGGGCCCCGAGCAGGGCGAAAAAGCCGGCAAGTATACCTGTTCTACCTATATTCCAGTCGGTAAATATAAGCCCTATCGATACCGGAATAGTTGATTGGAATACCATTGCTCCTGTTATGTTTCCAAAAGCCAATTCATATTTTCCTCTAAGGGCCCAAAAGAAACTGTTAAATTTCTCTGGAAGTTCGGTTGCAACGGGAGCCGCAAGTAGGGAAAAAACTAAAGGTGCAACTCCTAACTGTTTGGAAAGGATTTCCAAACTGTGGACAAAAACCTCAACCGAAATTAGTAAAATTAGAAGGGAGGATATTAACTGTATTATTGAAACAACCAAAGTTTCTGGAAGGTAAAGAAACCTGTTGAAGTGAAGTTGACCTTCGCTTTCTACCTCTTCACCGCCCTCTTTAACCACGTGGTAAACATAATAGAGGTATCCAATTAATAGAAGAAGAGCCACCAATAGTTTTAACCAACTAAGTCCACTTACAAAAGCCAGTATAACCGAAGGTGGAAATAACAGCATAAAGAAAGTTAAATCTCTTTTGATTAAAAAAGTGTTTGTTTCTATTTTTATATCCCGCCGCAGAGCGGCGGCTAGACCTATTATGAAAAATCCAAGGGTTGCTAACATAAAAGGGGCTCCCAATATAGCTCCGTTTGCTATGTGGTCCTTACTTTCGGAAGAACCAAAGAGTAGCGCAATTATAGGAACTAAAGTTTCAGGTAAAGCTGTTCCTATAGCGGCAAGTAAACTTCCAACCACCCCGTGGGATAAATTTAATCTGTCTCCTATATCCTCAACGGCGTTTGTAAAAAGTTCTGCAGCCAATAAAATCCCTACAAAGGATGCTAAAAATAGTGCAACTTCCATCAGGGGGTTTTTAGTTTAAAAACTTTGTAATTTTTTATGAAAGATATGCCAAAGGTAAGATTAAATAAGTTCCTTGCCGATGCCGGCGTGTGCGCCCGCCGGAAAGCAGACAGACTTATAGAAGAGGGTAGGGTAAAAGTTAACGGTAAACCGGCACGTGTAGGAATGGTTATAGATCCTTCAAAGGATATCGTGGAAGTCGATAATAAAATTATCAAACCGGAAAGAAAGAGATATTTAATTTTTAATAAGCCCTGCTGCGTTTTGACCCAATTGGGAAAGGACCCGAGGGGACGTAAAACTTTAGATGAATTTTTAAAGAAAATACCTGAAAGGGTTTATCCCGTTGGGAGGTTGGATTACAACACTACCGGATTGCTAATTCTTACCAACGATGGTGAATTGGCTCAAAGAATACTTCATCCCAGCTATAAATTACCTAAAGTTTATATTGCCCTTGTTGAAGGAAAGGTTCATCCAAAAACTCTTAAAGAGATGAAAAAGGGAACCCAACTGGAGGACGGTTTTGCTAAGCCGGACAATGTTAGGATTATTCGGTACGAAGGTGAAAATACAAGGTTGGAAATAACTTTTCATGAAGGGAGAAAACATATTGTTAAAAGATTCCTTGCAAAGTTTGGGCATAAAGTTAAGGAACTACATAGGTCTCAGATAGGTCCTATAAAGTTGGAAAAACTGCCTCCGGGAAAGATGAGAGATATGACAACGGCGGAGCTAAATAAACTCTTTCACGCAGTAGGATTAAAATTCAAATAATAAAACCCTAATGAGGCTTTTTTTGCTTTTAGCAACTTTGGGAGGTTTAGTTTTCACCTTTCCTTTACAAGGAGCGGAAACAAAATCTTCTTCCAAATATAAATTGGTCGATGAGACGGTAGCCATAGTTAATGGAGAGCCCATACTTGCTTCAGATGTAAAGATTTATATGCTTTTGTTCGGCATTAATGATCCGCAAAAGGCTTTAAAAGATCTCGAAAATATCTACTTGGTGGTTCAATATGCGGAAAGTAGGGGCTTGACGGTAAATTTAAAACAAGCCCAGCAAATGGTATTAAACTTCGCCAAGAGTCAAGGGATTTCGCTTGAGCAACTATATAAAGAACTTCAAAAGGTGGGTTTGGGTGGTTCTGTTTTTCAAAACTTTTTAGTTAAATACAACCTTTATAAAGCTTCAATCGAACTTTTTGTATTGAAACCTCTTCTTGAGGATAAAGAGACTCTTGATTTTCTTATAGCTGAAAAACTTCCCAAAGCCCAACCTTACTACACAATAGAGCTTTTAAAAATCCCTAAAAAGATAGCGGAAAAGAAAGCGGACCTATTGGTAAGTGCCGATATTAAAAAAATTTCCCAAAAGTTGGGTTTTGATATCTTAAAACTTACTGTAAATCCCAATAATTTAAAACCACAACTTGCACGGGTTATAAAAAGACTAAAGGCGGGTCAAACCGATTTTGCAGAGGATAAGAACTATATCTACCTAGTTAAGGTCGATAAAATCGAGTTTAAAATTCCCCAAGATGCACGTCAAAAAGCTCTTGAAGAGATAAAAAAGGAAAAAATAGAAGCTTTTATTAAAAAATTAAAAAATGAAGCTATTATTAAAGAGTTGGTACCCCTTAAAGAGCTTCGATTTTGATAGCTTTCTTTACCTGTTTCACCATCCTTTCTATCTATTAGACTACCTAGTCAAATTTCTATATTGCTGGATTTTGAAAGTTTTCCTATCAGTTATAATTTTTATCCTCCCTTACGGGGCGTAGCTCAGGTGGCAGAGCGCTGGCATCGGGAGCCAGAGGTCGCGGGTTCAAGTCCCGCCGCCCCGACTTTTCCCTAAAATTAAGTAGCTCATGGCCGTAGAAAGAACTTTGGTAATCGTTAAACCGGATGCCTTTGAAAAAGGAGCCACCGGAAAAATAATTGACCGCTTTTTGGAAGAAGGTTTAAAACTCAAAGCCCTCAAAATGTTTAAATTCACAAAAGAGCAGGCGGAAGGGTTCTACTACGTTCACAAAGAGAGACCTTTCTTCGGAGAACTTGTCGAATTTATGACCAGTGGACCCGTTGTAGCAATGGTTTTAGAAGGAGAAAATGCCATAAAAAGGGTAAGGGAGATTATCGGTCCCACCGATAGTGAGGAGGCAAGAAAGGTAGCTCCCAATTCGTTGAGGGCCCTATTTGGAACCGACAAAGGTAAAAATGCCGTTCACGCTTCCGACAGTCCGGAAAGCGCCCAATACGAAATTTGTTATATCTTTTCCAAACTCGAACAGTTCTAATTTTTCTTCTTTTAAATCCTTTAAAGGATTTAACAACTTTCATCAATCCACTTTAGGTAATCTTCATTTCCTGCAATTATAGGCATCGCAATAATTTCCGGAACCGTATAAGGATGAACTTTTTTGACTTCCTCTTTAAGTTTTTCAAACAAATCGGTACGGGTTTTAACTATTAAGAGACTTTCCTTGTCCTTTTCTATTTTTCCTTGCCACCAATAGATGGAGTTAATTTCTTTAATAATATTTGTGCAGGCTCCAAGTTTTTTTTCCACTATTAGGTTGGCTATTTTTTCCGCCTCTTCTGGAGGTGTTGTTATTAAAACTACACAATATTTGAACTCCATGGAGGAAAAATTTAAAACTACAAAAATCTTGCTAAAAAGGTTCCTTGCTTTAGCTAATGAATGACTAGCGGATAAGAACTTGCATACCAATCGGTTCTCTAAAGGTATTTTCCACTTTCCGCAACTATTGATTATTCACCTATTAAATGGTAAAATAAAACCCTTAAAATTTTAAAAGGAGGTGATAAGTTTGGTAGCGGTATACCTAGAAGAGGGAGACACCATAGAAAAGGCCCTCAAAAAGTTTAGAAGGTTGGTTGAACAGGAGCAAATTATTACCGAAGCAAAAAGGAGAATGTATTACGAAAAACCTTCCGAAAAGCGTAAAAGAAAAATGAGGGCTGCAAGAAAACGTCTCCTCAAACAGCTTAAAAAACAAAAATATCTGCTATAAACTTCAAATATCTATATTTTCTTTACCTCCAAAAGGTTCTTTTCTCACCTCCCACTTTCGATGGAAGATTTGAGCATTTTAAAACCTTTATACGGTCCCTATTTTTTAGCAAAAACCAAAAGCGGAAATAAGGTAAAGGTTCCGAGAACTGTAAGTGGTGAGAAGTGGAAAGGAATACTTCTAAAGGAGAATACCTACCTACCCACCGAATGGGAAAGGTTGAACTTTTACCTTCGAAGGGTTCCCTCTTGCGGTTATTACCCTTTTTGTTCGGGATGCCAGTGGCAACATATCCGCTTTGAGGTTCAGGTAAAGTTTAAAAAAGCACTCTTTGAGGAATATCTGGGATTTGAACCCGACAAGGTTTTAATTTCTCCCTCCGAGTGGGGATACAGAATTAAAACCTTCCTCTATTTGAAAGATGGAAAACTTGGCTTTAAAAAGGCTTGGTTTTACGACCTTCAACAACCGGTATTGAATATCGACCACTGTCCTTTGCTACATAGCAGTTTGAACAAAGCCATTTTCTTACTAAAAAGGGCTAAACTTCCCGATAGCTTGTATGCCGTTGAGCTGCTGGCCAATCCGCAAAATGGAGAAGTTTTTGCCAAGTTGCTTTTTTATAAACGGAATTTTCCTACGGAGGAAGTTGTTAATAGTTTAGTTGAAAATTTAAAGCCCGCTTTCGCGGGAATAGGTATCTATAAGGGGGAGTATTTACACTGGGAGAGGATTAAAATCGCTGGCCGCTGGAATAGTTCCATTCGGATAGGGTTATACAACTTTTTAATATCGCCAGATGCTTTTATCCAACCCAACTATTTTCTTTGGAAGGAGTTTATTAACATAGTTCGACCTTTGAAGAACTATAGGGTCGGTTTGGAACTTTATTCGGGCATAGGATTTTTTACACTTCACCTTTCCAAGTTTGTAGAAACGTTATATTCCTCTGAACTGTCGAGGGAAGCTACCCTTTTAAGGAAGGAGAACTTAAAGAGGAACGGAATAAAAAATGTTAAAGTCCTTCAAAAGGATGCCTATAAACATTTAAAAAACTTTGAAGGTGCCGAACTTTTGGTTGTCGACCCACCGAGGGGAGGTTTAACAAAACCCCTTATTGATGAAATATTAAGGAAAAAACCAAAGGAAATTATCTATATCTCCTGCAACCTCGAAAGTTTAAGGAGAGACCTAGAAATACTTAAAGAGGAATACAAAATTGTTAAATCCGCACTTGTAGACCAATTCCCAAATACCTACCATATTGAGAGTGTAATTTGGCTTTTAAAACGCTAAAGGGTAATTTTTACTATCTGTCCGGTCTTCGCACCGCGAGGAGCCTTTAAAGTTATATAGTTCTCCGTTAAAAGGTCCCCGTTTCCCAAAACCAACCCTCTTACGGTTTTACCCCTCATTTTTTCCCTAAATTGGAGCTTCTTCCTTTCGGATAGTTCCTTCATAAGTTTCAACCGCTCTTTAATAACCTTTGGGGGAACTTTAGGCTCAAGTTTTGAGGCCTTTGTAAAAGGTCGGTCCGAGTAGGGAAATACGTGCATATAGGCGAAAGGCAAACTCTCCACAAATCGGTAGCTTTCCTCAAAGTCTTTATCGCTTTCGGTTGGAAAGCCGACAATAATGTCGGTTCCTATCGCAGTAATAGGTCTCCTTTCCACTATTTGGAGGACTTTTTCCCTATACTCCTCGGCGGTGTAGCTTCTTTTCATCAGTTTTAAAATCCTTTCGCTGCCGCTTTGGAGCGATAGGTGAAAGTGGGGTGCTATTTTGGGATTGGAAGTTATAAACTCCAAAAGGTCTTTATCTATTTCCGCCACCGACATGGAGGAGAGTCGGAAGTACTCAATACCCTCTATTTGGATGAGTTTTTCTAAGAGCCTTAAAAGGTTGGTCCCGTCGTGGAAATCCCAACCGTATTGGGAGAGTTGGGTTCCCGTTAGGACTATCTCTTTGTAACCTTGGTCGGCAAGCCTTTTAACAGCCTCTACCACTTTGGGGATAGGAACACTTCTAACCTTCCCTCGGGCGTAGGGTATTACACAAAAACTGCAAAAGGAGTTGCAACCTTCCTGAACCTTCAAAAAGGGTCTGGTATGTTCAAAGGAGACCGTTAGGTCGAAATTTTTTACCTCCCCTTCGCGGAAAATTTCTCCTACAAAGACCTTCCCGGGGTTCTTTCTTTCAAGATATTCCTCTACCAATTTAAGGATTTCGTTTTTGTGGGTATTTCCCACAACGAGGTCAACTTCCTCTAAAGAAGCCAGCTCCTCGGGAGAAACTTGGGCGTAGCATCCGGTTGCAACCACCACAGCGTTGGGATTTAACCTTTTGGTCTTATAGATATACTTTCTGCTGTCGCGGTCCGCCCCCTTTGTTACAGTGCAGGTATTGATTATGTAAACATCTGCCTTCTCCCCGAAGGGAACTTCTTTATAGCCTCTATTTAAAAATTGGGTTCTGATAAAGTCGGTATCGAAAAAGTTCATTCGGCAGCCGAGCGTTGCAAAGGCTACTTTTAAACCGTTTCTTCCCACAAAAGTTGGAAGTTAAAGGGTTTTTCCTAAAAAAGGAAAAGGTTTTGTTGTCAAACCGTCGAAAGTTTTAATTTTTAGGAGGTTCCACTATAGGAGCTTTTCCTTGGGTTAAATCTTCCAAAGTCGGTGGCTTTTCTTTTTTGCCTTCCGATGGCTCCTTTTTACTATCCTCCTCCGAAAGGAATTCTTTCATAATCTCCTTTTGGGTTTTAGGTTTTTCCTTAATCTCACCCGAAAGGTAGGCTTTTACTTTGCCTTCCCCTTCGAGGGTTTGCTTTTGAAGTTGCTCCTTAAGGCGGTTCATTTCAGCTTCGAGTTGAATGGAAGCCCACTCTTGTTTTATCTTTCTAACAAGGCGTCCCAACTGGGTGGCAAATTCAAGCATCTTTTCCGGTCCAAAAATCAAAAAGGCAACCGCAAGGATTAAAAGAAGTTGAAGTTCCATCTCAAGGTTTATTTTGGAATGGAAAACAAAAAGAGGAAAGCGGTTAACAAATCATTAAAAGGTTCTATTTAGTTTCCTTACTTTGTTCGGAGGATTTTCCAAATTCCAACTTGGGTTTTACATACTTAATTTCATAGCATTCGATAATATCGCCTACCTTTATATCGTTGAAGTCTTTAAGTTTCACACCGCACTCAAAACCTTTGGTAACCTCTTTAACGTCCTCTTTAAACCTTTTTAGGCCTTCGATTTCTCCGTCGTAGATAACTACGCCTTCTCTAATAAGGCGGGCTTTGGCACCCCTTACCAGTTTACCGTCGAGAACATAGCAACCT
>JALSNH010000285.1 GCA_026987085.1 Aquificota bacterium
TTACAAACTTCCTCAGGGTCGTCCATTAAAACCGCACCCATATCGGCGGATGTAACCAGCATAGAGTACCTTCTAAGCCAACGGGAGGGAATTTCCTTTTTCAGGGGTTTAAAGTTTTTCTTTCTCCTTTCAAGTTCCTCTTTTGAAACAAGAAGTTCCAATTTGCGGTTGGGTATATCTATCAAAATTTCATCTCCCTCTTCCACCAAAGCTATGGGACCTCCGGCGGCCGCTTCGGGCGAAACGTGGCCTATCGCCGGTCCGCGGGTTCCTCCGCTAAAGCGTCCGTCGGTAATCAATGCAACTTTGTCTCCCAGACCCATGCCCATAATGGCCGATGTGGGAGAAAGCATCTCCCTCATACCGGGGCCACCCCTTGGTCCCTCGTAGCGGATAATTACCACATCGCCCGGTTTTATCTTTCCTCCCATAATCGCCTCAACAGCCTCTTCCTCGCTGTTAAATACCCTTGCCCTACCTTTGAAAACGAGCATACTTTCGGGAACACCCGCCGTTTTTACGACGGCCCCGTTGGGTGCCAAACTTCCGAAAAGTATCGATAAACCCCCAGTTTCCGAATAAGGTTCCTCTACCGGTTTTATGACGTCCCTATCTTTTACCTCAGCCTTCTCTACAGCTTCCCTTAAAGTTCCGTAAACAGTTTTTCTATCGAGATGTAAGAGATTGGGGTCTTTCCTAGTTAACTCCTTTAAAACGGCCATAACACCACCGGCCCTATCGAGGTCCTCAATATGGAGGTCCGGCCTCGAAGGGGAGAGTTTAACAATGTTAGGTGTCTTTTGAGAGATTTCGTCGACCTTTTCAAGGGGAAAATCAACACCCGCCTCGTAGGCTATAGCTTTGAGGTGCAAAACTGTATTTGTAGAACCGCCGAGCGCCATATCCGCAACAAAGGCGTCATGAATTGCCTCGTAGGTCACTATATCGCGAATGGTAATACCCTCTTTTAAAAGTCTAAAAAGTGCTCTAACAGCCTCCCTTGCGAGCTCCTCCCTTTCGGGTGTGCAGGCAAGGATAGTTCCGTTTCCCGGCAGGGCTATACCTAAGACCTCCGAAAGGCAGTTCATAGTGTTGGCGGTGAACATTCCCGAACAGCTACCGCAGGAGGGACAAGCCCTTGCCTCTATCTCCTTTAGTTCGTTCAAAGATATTTCGCCCTTTTTGAGTTTCCCAACACCTTCAAAAACCGTAACGAGGTCTATCTTTTT